>DALYGI010000031.1:0-16217 GCA_031971595.1 Prochlorotrichaceae cyanobacterium CTOTU29312 | reverse complement strand
CCCTAGCCCCTCCCAGGAGGGGAACCGGAATTAACGCCGAGCCATCTCAGGAGGGGGAACCGGAACTCCAGCCCTAGCCCCTCCCAGGAGGGGAACCGGAATTAACGCCGAGCCATCTCAGGAGGGGAACCGGAATAACTCCCCCTCTAGGGAGGGGGTTGGGGGGTGGGTCTAGTCCCCTTTTGCGTTAAGATGGGGAAAACGTACTTGTGGATTTTAGACATGAAACGCTATTTAATTCGCCTTTGCGCCTTAATTTTAGTCAGCTTTATTACCCTGACAAGTTGTAGTAATGCGCCAGGTCTTAGTGGCAATTATCGAGACGATACACTGAACCTAATTAGTAGTCTCAGAACAGCGATTGAACTTCCTGAAGATGCCCCCCAAAAAGCTGAAGCACAGTCAGAAGCAAGAGATCTCATTAATGCTTTTGCCTCTCGCTATCGCCGGGATCCGGCAGTGTCGGGTTTAGCCTCTTTTACCACTATGCAAACAGCCCTCAATGGGTTAGCTAGCCATTACACCTCCTACCCAAATCGTCCTGTGCCCCAAAAACTGAAGGATCGGCTCGATCGGGAATTCAAACAAATTGAGCTATCTCTGAAACGAGAATCTTAGAAATTGCTCAAACAGGGGGTTGTTTCTGCTGTGAGGCAATTCCCTGTTACCTCTATCTAAAAAACTGAATAAAGATTGACATTGAAAAACTAAAATTGAGAGAATGGCATGACAGAAATTCCGGTGTGGATGGATCAGGTCGCGGGTATCATAGCGATCGTGGTTTTGGTGGGCGGTATTCTAATGATGCTCACCAATGTGTGGACAATGAAATAAATCGGGTCAGTCGGTAAATCTGGTCAATACGCTGTACTACATTCAGGTCATTACTTATGTTTGGTCGTTTCTCCTTGGGGAATCTTGGGGTTGTGGTGGGATCTATTCTCACTTCCATCGGTTTTGCTGCCTATTTTTTTACGGATAATGCCACCCTGAATTTAGCGGGATTTTTCTATGGTATTCCCCTCTTATTGGGGGGATTGGCGCTGAAATCTTCGGAACTAGAACCCGTGCCCATCGATCCCCCCTCGGATGCAACGATCGTGACCTTGCGATCCCAGCAGGCCACTCCTATTCAAAAGCAAATTTTTAACGAAGTGACCCGCTATCGCTATGGGGAAGAAGCCCATTTAGAAGTGGCTTTAGAACGCTTAGGTCTGAGCCCTCCGATGACGATCGCCCTGTTTTAACCAGTGTGCGGGAAGAAAACCGAGAGGGTGCCTATTGTTTAATTTTAAGCTTTGATTCCCCTGAAATTCCGTTGACGACCTGGCAGGAAAAACAGGAGAAAATCACGCGCTTTTTTGGCCCTAATATTACCACTGAAATTAATGCTATTTCTCCAGAAAACGATCGTCTTGAATTAGCGTTAATTACTGAGACTCAATCATAGGATACCTCCTTCTGCCCAAAAGCTCAGGGGGAAGTTAACTGACGAACGGCTAACTCGCCTTGTAACCGTAAATATTCATTTTCTAAGGCATCAAATCCTTGGAAAAAATCGCTCACACTTGGTAGTTCTCCAAAGGCTTCTAGGATGGCTTCTGTATCCTGAATCCCCTCATAAGTGCTGGAATTAAAGTGGGTATCCCGTTCAAAATGGCTGAGTCCTTTGAGGACAATACTGGTTTGTAACGCTACTAAATCCTGGTAAAGCCGATCGCTACTATTGAGGGCTTTCTCTAGCTGTTTCCTGAGTTCTACCCCCTCAGAACGATCGTTGAGGGAGCGGTGTTCCCAATCGACTAAAAGGGCTTGGCCCGTGGTCAAAATTTCCTCTAAAGTTTCTAAGGCGCTGGCCACTTCCGCTGGAGTGGTCGAGGGGGATTCCTTCCAAAAGCGCGATCGTAAACGGTGTAAACGGTATAGAAAACCCTTACGATCGAGAGCAGGCTGAAAGGTCGGGGCAGAGAGGAGGGGCTGTATTTTGTTATGCCAGCGCAACAGGGCAATTTCCCAAAGTTTCACTTGATATTGATCCACCTGATTTTGTAACAGATCTACCGCATGATCCAAGGCTTGGAGAATGGTTTGTCGCCGTTGTAGATCTCGAATATGGGCAGCCCGTTGGCGTACCTGATCAATGGGATCTTGGCGGTCTTGGAGATACTGAAGACGATCGTAAATCCGTGCTTCTTCCTGTTGCAAACCGGATTGGGGTTTAGGGGGTAAAATTGACCAACCTAACCATTGTTTGCTCCCTAACCAGATACTCCCCAAAAGCCCTCCGGTAACTCCTAAACCCTCTCCTAAACCCACCCCTAAGCTGGCCCAAGTTAAGCCCATTTCGAGTTGATGAAAGAGGGTAAAAATGCCCAGGGTACCCGTACTAAACAGCAAGAGCTTAAAGGGCAAAAAGGCTAAGGAAAAAGGCTGACTCTGGTTACAATTGGGGCAATAGACTTGCTTCGGGCTCAGCCAAAACCCACAGTGGGCACAGGGACGTAACTGTGTTGAATATGAAGTTGAATTCTTCAATCTTTCCCCCTTCTCATTTCATAGATTTTTATAGATTTTCATAGATATTGGGGATATTGGGAGAGAGAGGACTCTCGGAGCGACGACCCCGCAACCAATAGGTTTTCATGAAGCCTTTTCCTTTAACTTCCACCTCACCCCGTTCCTCAAAATTATAGTGATCTTTTAAGGCTTGATACATTGCTTCAGGGGCTTGAATGTGCCCCGGTTCCCCGGAAGATTCCATACGAGAAGCCACATTAACCGTATCTCCCCACAGATCATAAATAAACTTATGGGTTCCAATCACTCCCGCCACAACTTTGCCCGTATTAATGCCTGTACGGATTTGTAAGGGTTGCTTGCCTCGCCCTTGACCTGGATCTAAAGGTTGATTTACAGACGGATTAAAAGCTTGATCTAACCCTGGACTAAAACCAATCTTGATGGAGATATTCTCAATAATTTCCTGCATCTTGAGGGCCATTTCTGCGATCGCTTGGGCATGATCAGCGCGGGGGGTAGGCAGTCCGGCGGCCACCATGTAGGCATCTCCAATCGTTTTGATTTTTTCCAATTTCAATTGAGCCGCCAGGGTATCAAACTGAGAAAAAATTTCATTGAGTAAGTCTACCAGTTCTCCTGGTTCTAAACGACTGGCCAGGGTGGTAAAGCCTACAATATCCGCAAATAAAATAGAGACAGATTCAAATTCATCCGCAATGACCCCTGGACTATGTTTCAGGCGATTCACGATCGGGGCGGGGAGGACGTTTAAGAGTAAACGCTCGGCTTTTTCCTGTTCCCGCAAGAGGGCTTCTTCCGCCGATCGGCGGGCCAGGGCCATCGCTAGAAACTCCCCAATGAGTTGCAAAAATTGACAGTCTTCCTCTTCCCACTGCCGGGGATTGAGGCTAGCTAACCCAATGCCCCCGGTAATTCTATCTTGATAGAGAGTAGGCACAATCAATAGGGATTGAATTGCTGTTTTGTCCAGGATTTCCCGTTCTTGATGGGCCGCACGGGGCAAGTTTTCCAGAGTATTTAGGCTAATACCAGCCCCCGAATAACATTGTTGATAAATCCAGGGTAAATACTGGGAGGAAATGGGTTCTGTCTGAAGGGAAAGGATGGATTTTTGCTCGGAGGACAAACCTGGATCAATCTGGTGATGGGTAATACTAAAGTGTGAATGGGTAAAATCATATTGTAGTAGAAAGGCATAGTGACTTTCACAAAATAGAAGAATACTTTCTAAGGCAATATCAATATAGGGTGAAATCCGCAGTTGTTCTAGAAATTGCTGGGCTCCTTCCCCCGTATCCCAATCCAATTCTTCCTGAAGAAAAGCGATCGTGCTCAGTTGGTTAATGTTATGGGGAACACTAAAGTAGGCCTCTAACTCCCGATCGATGCGGGCTAAAATTTCCTGGCGTAATTGACTACTTAAGTCATTAACTGCTTTTTGACCATTGCGAAAGGAGAAATAACTAACCAAGCCCACGGTTCCGGTGATCAACAACACAAAGGGAACCAAGAGGACAACAGAAAGGGAATAATTGGTTAGTTTTAGCCGATTCCAGAGCGATCGATAGGGAAACATGAAGGATTTACACCTAGGTTCGAGGGCAGGGGCGATGGGTCAAGTGTTGAACTATCGGGACTGAGTTACACTGGGTTCATCCTCAGGGTTTATGCTCAGGGTTTACGGTCAGGGTTCATTGTTATGTTACACACTCTGGGAAGGCTTTCCGCAATAAAGTACTTGTTTTATTCATTTTGTTTCTTCACTTGCCCTGTTAATCCGTCTGTATCAGCCGCGCTCATTCCATTATTTTTACCTATTCCTCACCCATGTTTACCCTACTCACTCAACGTCTGACCCCCCTTCTCGATCGTCTGGGCAATTGGAACCCCCAACTCCTGCGGGAATGGAAAGGGCGATTAAAGCCGCTCCCCGTAGTCCTTGCCTTGGCCCTGTCTCTCTTGATGCAGGTCGGTCTGATCTTCTCTTTTGGTCTGATGTTGCCCCAATCAGTTGATTTTCATGACCTCAGTACTACCACTAATCCCGAAGTAGAATTTGATGTCATCGATAATGATTTAATTATTAGTCAACTGAATCCCGTATCGGTTGTGGTAGGCCAATCTTCCTCCGAAGTGCCCCAGTCAATTAACCCCGGCGATCAGGTGGTTTCTATTAATAATCAACCGGTACCGGATCTGGCAACCTTTCCGGCAAATACTTCGCCCTATGCCCTGACAACTTGGGCTGACACCCGGTTAGGGAAATCCAAGTCAATTAGTAAGGAGCAATTTCAGGGTCAGGTTTCCCTGGGATCTCCTATCTCTCTAGGGCTCTATAATTCTGTTACTCATTATTCCTATCAGGTATCTCTACCGATCGTGGGGGCATCCTATTATAGAAATCCTTTTTGTATCACTCTTTCCCAAGATCATCCTATTTGTCGGGTTAATTCGGATCAGAGAACTTATCAAATTAACTGGGTTCGGTGGTATTTCACAATTTTTATTACCACCACTGTTATTCTCGTCCTCGCTTTAAGCGCCCTTGGGGGATTTATGATCTTTAATGATCTATCCCAGGAGCAACGGCGGGGCACCCTCAACTTTGTGCGGATGAGTCCCCGATCGCCTTTGTCGATCGTTTTGGGCAAAATTTTAGGGGTACCGGCTCCCTTATATCTTGGTGTGTTAGCCGCATTACCCTTTCACTATGGTTTGGGTCTAGCGGCGGGATTTTCGCCTGTGGGGCTTCTCGCTTTTTATCTGATATTTAGCGCTCAATTACTGGTGTTTTATAGTGGTGGATTTTTGCTCACACTGGTCTATTTTGGTGTGGTTAATTTTCATGCTTGGATCTACACCGCTCTGGGTTTAGGAATTGGGTTCCTAGCCACTTCAATTACCCTGGTCTATAACCTCGGTAATTATCATACTAATCCTTACCCTTCCTTCGTTTTTCTCTCCCTGGTCTTCCTTTCTCCCGCCATGCCCTTGCTCTATGCCCTCCAGTCATCCCCGGTTTTAGACAGCTTAGATCTAGATCTTTCGATCCAGTTGTACATGGGCGGACAGCCCGTTTCACAGGTTGGTTATTTTCTGATTTCTCTCCTCGGCTCCGCTCTGATTCTAACGATCGTTTCTAAGGTGATCGATCGTAAATTTCAGAATCCCGGTACGACTTGGATGCCCCGACGCTACAGCTATGGAATGACGATCGTTACTCACTTGGGTTTGCTGCTCTTTGCCATTCCGAATGCTGTCATCCAGGACGATAGTTTGAGTAATGGTAGAGATTGGATTTTTATCAATGCGGTCATACTTTTCATTTTTACCAGTTTATATCTTGCGCTGTTAACCTACGCTTTAACCCCTAGTCGTCAACTGTTTTTAGATTGGTTACGCTTTCAAGGTAAAACCACCGCAATTCGTCACTGGACAACCCCTCTTTTGGTGGATCGATCTTCTCCTTTGCCCGCGCTAATCTGCAATTTTGTCCTAGGGGAAGTTTTAATTTTAGCCTGGTTAGTTTTTGTTATCAATGATCTCACCATTGAGGTTGAGGATGGTATAGGGGTGATTCTCTGCTGTCTAGGACTGTTTAGCGGTGTGGTTATTCTCCTGTTGTTGATGAGTCAAATTGTCTTAATTTCTCCATTCAAAAATCCCCAAATCTGGTTGACTTACTCCGTCCTTGGCACGATCGCGGCTCACGTAGGGTTTATGACCATAAGCTATGTCTACTTTAAGCAAATTGCCTCCACAAACTTAGCTCTGCTGACGATGCTCAGTACTCTCTTTCTCCAATGTCTAGGAATTTTAGGACTGCGATCCTTCTACCAACGACAATTGCGCCACGCCGCCCAATCGGAATGGCAAGAATTACTCGCTGGGGAGCAAGGTCGGATGCCCCAAACTCTCTAATAATTCTCGATCGCTTTCACAATCTGGATTGCCGGTGGTCAGTAACTTATCCCCATAAAAAATTGAATTTGCCCCCGCTAGGAAACAGAGAATTTGAGCTTCTCGATTTAGCTGCGATCGGCCTGCACTCAGCCGAACCCTAGCTTGGGGCATCAAAATGCGAGCCGTGGCACACATCCGCACCAAATCCAACGGATCCACCGGAGGCTGCTTCTCCAGGGGCGTTCCTGGCACCGGCACTAACACATTAATGGGCACACTTTCGGGCTGAGGATCCAGATTGGCTAAAACCTCTAACAACGCTGCCCGATCGTCCAGAGTTTCCCCCAGGCCAATAATGCCTCCAGAACAGACCGAGAGCCCCGCCGATCGCACACAGTTGAGGGTTTCTAAACGATCGGCATAGGTACGGGTGCCAATAATTTCCCCATAGAAATCGGGACTGGTATCTAAATTGTGGTTATAGGCCGTTAAACCCGCCGCCGCTAAACGATCGGCCTGGGACTGATTGAGCATTCCCGCCGTCACACAGGCCTCTAGCCCTAAGTCTCGCACCCCTTTCACCATCTCCAGCATGGCTTCAAAATCCTGGCCCTCTCGAATCTCCCGCCAAGCCCACCCCATACAAAATCGAGTGGCTCCCGCCGCCTTAGCTTGGGCTGCCTTTTCCACCACCGTGGCCACACTTAAACTGCGATGCACCGCAACCTCTGTTTCATAATGGGCAGATTGCGGACAATAGGAACAATCTTCGGCACAGCCTCCGGTTTTGACACTGAGCAGAGTTGCCCGTTGAATATCTACCGTCGGGTGATACTGATGGTGAACCCCCTGAGCTTGATAGATTAAATCCAGAAGAGGGGTTTGGAGGAGTTGTTTGATTTGGTCGTGAGTCCAGGGCATGGGGAATAGGGAATGGGGAATAGGGAATAGGTTAAGTTTTGGATCGCTTTTAGTCTTAGATCCCCGGTTTCTGTTGGTTTTATTCAGAGATTGTTGGACTCGATTCAAAGCCAAGGTTGAACAACAAAGACTAGAGAAACCGGGGATCTCGGTTCAATACCAACCAGACCAATTCTGAATCATTTCTAGTTTCTCAAAAGGCTGCCAATGTGTCTAGCCATGCAATGTTTCCTAATTCCTAATTCCTAATTCTTAATTCCTATTTTTGTCTTCGTTTTCTTCTTGACTTCTGACGAATAATTCATCGGTAATTTCTTGCAACAATCGACCAATTTCTGGGTCTCTTTCCCGTTGCTGGCTAACTTTGTCGTAACTGTAAAGAACTGTGGTGTGATCTTTGCCCCCAAATTCTTCGCCGATCTTGGGTAAGCTTAAGTCTGTATGTTGCCGCATCAGGTACATTCCAATTTGTCGGGCTTGGCTGATTTCTCGCCGCCGCGAGTTCCCTCTCATCTCTTCTAAGGAAATTTTGAAGACTTTGGAAACGGCGGATAAAACGGCTTCTGGAGAAACTTCTACGGGTTCTGGGGTGGTGTTGAGGACGGGGGTAATATTTTCTACGGTCATGGGTAGTCCTGCAATGGAAATATAGGCAACGGCACGGGTTAAAGCGCCTTCTAGTTCTCGAATGTTTGAGGTGTAACGGGCGGCAATGTACTCGATGACGCTGCGGGGTAAACGGATATTTTCATATTCCGATTTTTTCTGCAAAATGGCCATGCGGGTTTCTAAATCTGGGGGCTGAATATCGGCAATTAGTCCCATGGAAAAGCGGGAACATAATCGATCCTGAAGGCGAGGAATTTGACTGGGGGGACGATCGGCGGCGAGGACGACTTGTTTACCCGCTTCGTGCAGGGTGTTAAAGGTATAGAAAAATTCTTCCTGGGTGTATTCTTTGCCTTCAATAAATTGAATATCATCCACTAATAACACATCCGCTGCTCGATAATGTTCTCGAAATTTTTGCATTCCATCTTGACGAATGGCCGTAATGAGATCATTGGTAAATTGTTCGGTGGAAACGTAAAAAATTCGAGCATTTTCATCAATATCGAGACGATAGTGGCCGATCGCCTGCATGAGGTGAGTTTTCCCCAATCCTACGCCGCCACAGAGAAATAAGGGATTAAATTCTCGTCCCGGAGATTCCGCCACGGCCAGGGATGCGGCATGGGCCATACGGTTCATGGATCCCACCACAAAACGGGAAAATATATATTTGGGGTTTAGATCCTGGGAGCGTCGGAGTCCGCTACCGAGGGCATTGAGCTTGGCGGAGGCTGTGCCGGTAGGCTCCTGATCCGGGACGCTACGGGGAGATTCTGGGCTGGTACTGGCGGCAATATTCGATCGGCTTTCTTCTGGGGAAATAGGTGACCACAATTGTTCGGGCTGTAAGCTGAGGAAATCTTCCCCTTCATTGGCCACGGTAAAGTGAATCTCCAGGGTGTGGCCAGCTACTTTTTCCACACTCTGAGCGATCGTGTTTAGGTAGTATTTTTTTAACCAATTACGGGCAAAGGGATTGGGGGTACGGATGCGTACACAATCATCGCTCACATATTCCAGAACAGCGGTTTTAATCCAAGTTTCAAAGGTTGGACGACTGAGTTGGGTCTGCAATTGTACTAAGACCTGATCCCAAAATTCCTGTGGAGAAATATTCAATTTTAGACCTCCAACCTTATAAAATAGGGAATCTACTGCCGAGTACTATTGAATCATTAGTTATTCGATTTTTCAACGATCGTTGGGAGATTTATTGATAAAAAATAGATCCATCCTTAGACAAAATAAACCTATTTTTATTTGAAAAAAAGTAAATAAATCTTTACAAATCGATGAGTGGAATATGACCGAGTAGATCGAAGTCTAGCCCAGCAACCTGGTGACGATCTTAAGATTTTCTTAAGAGAAAAAGGGATCCTTAAGGCTGGGTCTCTCTATTCGGTTTTGGCAGGAAATCCATTGTACACGATTGCTAGGGAAAGGCAAAGAGAGTCCTGAAAACCCTGTGGGGCTAAGGGATCCAGGATCTCGGCTGGCCAGGCTATTGCTCAGGTCAGGATCTGGGTCGGCCCTGGTACGGGGTCAGGGGAATTGGTGCTAGGCTCCCATGCCGGAATATTGTTTTAAGCCTTGGTGCCAGGCCCAGCGGTTCAGGATCGTCATGATTAAAATCCAGGCTAGGGTTACACTAAATCCCTTGAGGATAGACACGGGTAATCCGAGTAAGAGGGCCGCCGGAAAATAAATTAAATAGGGGATAGGAGTCCAGTACAAGATATGAACCAGGGACTCAGGAAAAACATCTAAAGGGGCAATGAAGCCAGACAGAAAGAGATAGGTAAAAAACCACAGGCTTTCAATCGATCGTGCCCGCTCTACCCAAAAGGCTGACATGGAGAAGGTGTAGTGAATCATGAAATGGAGGATAAAGGCCAGATTCACGGCGATCGCAAAGCCCAGGAGTTGCCCTAAACTAGGAACCCAAAAGGCTTGGGGATAGAGAATAAAAAAGAAAATAATGAGCAGAAAAATAAAGGGCAAGCGGGTTAAACGCTCTCCGATATGTTGCATTAAATGGTGCCAAAAGGGATCGATGGGATACAGGAGGCGAAAAGATAATTGCCCTTCCACCAGTTCCCGTTCAAATTCCCAAAACACCCAGATCACGGTAAATTGTCGGGCTAAAAAAACCGCAAGAAAATAGCGAATAAAGGCAAGGCGATCTAACCCGTAGTCGGTTCCTTGTCCCACGGACTGAGACCATACCCCTAGCATGATAAAGGGCAAACTGCCGGACAATACCCAGAGGATAATTTCAGCCCGATATTCCATCAAAAAGGCATAATACACACTGGTTAAGGTTGTTAAAACCCGCACCGGATGAGCGATCGTAAAACTAGAAAAAGTTCGCTCAAAAAATTTGAGAATAAACATGGAAGGCTAGGGCAATTGAGGGCAATTAGGGCAAGATGATATGGAAGCGCTAGGCGGATTGAATCACACCGCCCCCCAACAGCCGATCGTCGTCGTACCAGACAGCCGCCTGGCCTGGGGTAATACTAAATTGGGGCTCATCAAACTGGATCTGCACCTGATCCGCTCCAATGGGAATGACCGTGGCGGGCTCAGGGGGGGTACGGTAGCGCACCTGTACACCGGCCCGAATGGGGGTTGAGGGAGGCGCAATGGATACCCAATTCACCCGACTCACCCCACAGCGATCGTGGTGGGCACTACTGCGGGGGCCGACCACCACCTGATTGCGACCGGGATCAATTTTGAGGACATACAACGGCTCGGAGTAAGCAATGCCCAAGCCCTTGCGCTGCCCGATCGTGTAGTTATGGATGCCCTCATGTTGCCCCAACACCCGGCCCGATTCATCCACAATCTGTCCCGCTTTGGGGGTGAGGTATTGCCCCAGAAAGTTCTTCATGGAGCCATGGACTTCAATGAGACAAAGATCCTGGCTGTCTGGCTTGGTAGCAGTTTTGAGGTTAAATTGCTCCGCTAAGCGGCGGGTTTCTGCTTTGGTCTGATTCCCTAAGGGAAACTGCACAGCCCCCAGCACCGCTTGATCCAGATCGTACAGAAAATAGGTTTGATCCTTATGCCGATCCACCGCCCGCCGTAGCTCGTAGCGCTCTGTTTCCGGGTTGTAAACCACCTGAGCATAGTGTCCCGTGGCAATACGATCGATCCCGAACTCTGCTTGAGCCCAGGCCAACATCGGCGCAAATTTTACCGCCCGATTACACTGGGAACAGGGGAGAGGGGTTAGCCCCGCTTCGTATCCCTGCACCACATAATCAATAATTTCCCGTTGAAACACCTCACGGCTATCCACCACATGGTAGGGAATGCCCAAATGTTCACATAGGGCAGCCGCATCCACCATCCCCTCCGAGCAACATTGTCCCCGGCCCTTCATCAGCCAAAGGGTCACCCCCACCACCTCATAGCCTTGGTGATGGAGCAGGGCTGCGGTGGTGGAACTGTCTACGCCACCGGACAAGCCAACGACAATACGCTGTATCATCCCAATCCTCCGGGAGTTTGCAATGTACAAGTTACGAGGCAAGTTAGGATGCCATGGGGTGTGTGAAGCACGGAAAGAGCGTTGTAAGCGTTGTAAATACTCAGTAACTACCCATTCTACCGTACTTCTAAGCAGAGCAAGTCTCATTATAACGATCGCCCCCACCTGCTAAAGAGATCTATGAACGCTTATGAACGCTATTGTGAATGCTTTGTAACGGGTAACTAAAGGTGAGGTGCTTTTTATTGCCCTATGGGCTTGAGTAGGCGGATGCCAGTCTGCAACCTCATTTCCTCTAGCTCTAAATTATAGGTTTCTTGCCCCCTAGGCGGGCACAGGAGGGCGGGCACGGGGGCACTGACCGTACAGTTAGAGTTCAAAATAAGAAAATAAGAAGAATCGCTAGGTGAGAAGACCCCTTGGGGGCTAATATTGGTGATTTGAGAATAGGCATGGGGCCACCGGAGGGGTTTATTTCAATGATTCGTTTAACGGAAATTAAATTGCCTTTAGATCATACCGAAGCGGATCTACAACAGGCAATTTTAAATAAATTACGGCTTAAACCTGAGCATTTGCGGGGGTATGAAATCTATAAACGTAGCCCCGATGCCCGCAACAAAGCTGCGATCGTTTTGGTGTATATCGTGGATGTGGATACACCTCAGGAAAGCCAACTGCTTAAACGCTTCAAAAAAGATCCCCATGTGTCTCAAACGCCGGATATGTCCTACCATCCGGTAACCACTGCTCCCTCCACCACGGGGGCTACAGGAGAGGCTAAACAGGGGGAACGTCCTATTATTGTGGGTATGGGGCCAGCGGGTCTATTTGCGGGCTTACTCCTAGCCCAAATGGGATTTTGTCCCTTAATCTTAGAGCGAGGCAAACCCGTGCGAGAACGGACAAAGGATACGTTTGCTTTTTGGAAGGAGCAGGGTGAATTTAACTCAGAATCTAATGTGCAGTTTGGCGAAGGGGGGGCAGGAATGTTCTCCGATGGCAAATTGTACAGCCAGGTTCGTGATCCTCAACATTACAGTCGTAAGGTCTTACTGGAATTTGTGGAAGCGGGAGCCTCTTCGGAAATTCTCTATGTTAATCGTCCCCACATTGGCACGTTTAAGCTAGTGGGTATTGTCCAGAATATGCGCCGTAGAATTCAGGAATTGGGGGGAGAAATTCGATTCCAAAGTCCTGTTGTAGATATAGCGATCGAATCCAGAATGGAGCATGAGACTGAACAGAGAAGAATTAAAGGTGTTGTCTTAGCCAATGGGGAATTTTTAGCCACCCAACACTTAATTTTAGCGATCGGCCATAGTGCGAGGGATACCTTTCAAACCCTATACGATCGGGGCGTTTTTATGGAACCTAAACCCTTTTCCATTGGGTTTCGCATTGAACATCCCCAGCATCTGATCGATCGTTGTCGCTATGGGGAGTATGCCGGTCATAAACTTTTAGGGGCGGCGGATTATCGAGTTGTACACCACTGCAAAAACGATCGTTCTGTCTATAGTTTCTGTATGTGTCCCGGTGGATTAGTGGTTGCGGCAACCTCCGAAATTGGCAAAGTTGTAACCAATGGCATGAGTCAATATTCCCGTAATGAACGCAATGCCAATAGTGGTTTAGTGGTAGGGATTACTCCCGCCGATTTTCCCTCTGACCATCCCTTAGCAGGCATGGAATTGCAACGACAATTGGAAGCTCAAGCCTTTCGGTTAGGGGGGGAAAACTACTACGCCCCGGCCCAATTGGTGGGAGATTTTCTGGCGGGTCGTCCCTCTCAACAATTAGGCTCCGTCAAACCATCCTACGCCCCTGGAGTGACCTTAACGGATCTCAGCCAAGCCCTTCCCCCCTATGCGATCGTTGCCCTGCGAGAAGCCATTCCTGCCTTAGATCAGATGATTCAGGGCTTTGCCTTACCCGATGCAACCCTAACGGGCGTTGAAACCCGCACCTCATCCCCCGTGCGTATTCGTCGCAATCAGGACTATCAAAGCATCAACACCCAGGGACTCTATCCCGCGGGAGAAGGGGCTGGCTATGCGGGAGGTATCCTCTCCGCCGCGATCGACGGGATTAAAGTTGCGGAAGCCGTCGCGTTAGATCTTGCCTAATCTCTGATTCAGAAAGTCCAAAACAAACAATTGTTTCCCAAAATAAGTAGGTCGGGGTAATTATTCTGCGTTACATTAAAAGCTGTTGTATAGCCAAGAAGCCTGCTACATCAAGCTTTGGAGACTGTCATGTAACACCGTTTTATTTCCCCGACCTACTTAAATCACAAGCAGTTAATTTAAGAATGACATCATTATCAATAAACAGGATCTGGGAAGTTGCGCCGAGATCCCCGGTTTCTCTGGTCTTTTTTGTTGAATGGTGGCTTTGAATCAAGAAGAAACCGGGGATCTAAAACCACAAAAGCGATCGTTTTGATCCCTGGTTTCTTCTCCAACGAAGTTCAACAATCTTTGAATAAAACCAAAACCAACAGAAACCGGGGATCTAGTTAGCCGTGCAGAACGATCGTCTCCGTTCTCAATTCCCAATTTTCCATTCTCAATTCTTAATTCTTAATTCTCAATTCTTAATTCCCAATCGCTTCCCACTTGAATCGTAATATCCGAGTTCAGATCCCCCGTGTTGTCAATGCGTACCTCTCCCAGTTGGAGCAGATCCCGCAGGGTTTCAGCGGTCTGACGATCGCCATTTTGAGCAATAATTTGCGTGATGGCTAAGGTTTCGGGAGCGTTATAGCCCATGGACAGGTTACCGTAACCCCGATCGTAGAGCATATTGGCCACCTCATCCGCCGCTGTAGCGTCCGCTGTGCCATTTTGAATGGTAATCCGTAGGCTTTCTGGGGTGGGGGCAACTGGCGCTGGAGGGGGCACTTCGCCAGACCGGACGGTGATACCACCCCCGTTGGCTCTCAGGTGAGTTTGTACCAATTGATCGATCGCTTCGTAGTTGGGTAACCAGTAGCTGGCATCGTAGTCTGGGGTGCTAAAATCCCCTGGCAGCATCAGCATTTCCACACTGCTGGGATCGGTTTTACTGGCAAATCCAAAAAGGGCTAGTAACTCCTCCATGCTCAGATTGGTATCCACATGGCTCCGAATCACGTTGGTAATGTCTGGCAAATTGGCGATCGTCCGAGGGTTGAGGGACTGCTCCATTAAGGCCCGGAGGAGGAGTTGTTGCCGCTGAATGCGCCCAATATCCCCATAGTCATCGTAACGAAAGCGCAAAAACTGGAGTGCCTGATTGCCGTTCAGGTGTTGTTGCCCTTCCTTGAGGTTAATGTAGAGGTGCTGACTATCATCCTGGTATTGCATATCCTTGGGCACATAAATCTCCACGCCCCCCAAGGCATCCACCAGCTTTTCTACCCCTTGAATATTGAGAATGGCATAGCGATCGATGCCAACCCCTCCCAATAGCTCACTCACCACCTGGGCCGTGAGGGCTGGTCCCCCTTGCACATTGGCCGCATTGATTTTAGTCATCCCTAGATTGGGTACTAAGGTGCGGGTATCGCGGGGAATAGACAGTACCTTTAAATCTTTGTGGAGCGGGTCAAAACGAACCAGGAGGATCACATCCGTGAGACCTGTCAGCACATTCACCTGGGCATGGTATCCCAACCCCTGGGCATCCGTAGGAATCTCCTGGACATCGGAGGATAAAACACTGGTGCCCATCAGCAACACATTCACCGGACGGGTCAGCCGGGGCAGCCGTAGGCGCAGGCCGCTATCCACCAAACTATCCTGGGAAAAAACAGCGGACTCCTCAGGGGTTAAATCCCGTTGGAGCAAGGGCGTTCCTGACAAAGAAAAGGCTAAGAGTGCCCCTGCCGTGGCGGAAACAATGGAAGCAGAGAGCATCCCCGCAATAATTAAAATCCATTGAATTAGCCGTCTGCGCCGCAGATCAACCGGGGGGTGAGTCCCCTTAGACGGGGGTTGAAATTTGGGTTTAGACACAGACTTGACACTCCTTAGGGACGATGCTTGCGCCGAGGATCCATTAAGCGCTGGCCCACTTCGCTGAGTCCGGGTAGATACATCCGCTGGCGGCGGAGAACTTGGATCATCAACCAGACGTTAGTGAGGAAATAGCCAGAAGTCAAGAGGCTAGTTAACACGAGGGGCGTGATCCCGATGCCCTCCCCACTCCCTGGCACTCCCACGGTTAATAACACCATGACGATCGCCCACAGTCCGCCCGTACTCACGGCTAACTGGGCTGCTTCTTGGGATTGTCGTTGAGCACGATCGGTCTTGGTGGGTTTGTGGTACAGCGTCCAGATTGCAGGGACAAAGCCCGCAAAGGGGACAAGGTAGAGGATGGACTGTAGGCGGGTTTGTTCCTTCCGGCGGAGCAGCGATCGATCCACCTCTTGGGGAATGCGCTCAAGCTGTTCGAGCAATTCCGCAGAAATTGGATCCTGGTATGGGTCAGAATGGCTCATAACTTAACTTAGGATCGTGAATTAAATAAACCGAAAAATTCAGGATTAAACCACAGAGGCACAGAGAACACAAAGGAATTCCTTTGAGGCTTTTGTATCTTGGTGGTGAAATTCCAGGTTATAAAGTTTGCATTCCTTAGGTATCAGGATTAGTCATTGGGATTAGTTATCGGGATTAGTCATCAGGAAATTGCCAACAGGAAAAGCACTCTACCGCCGTACTGCCACAGGTACAGGGCTGAGGCGCAGAAG
>DALYGI010000030.1:0-18711 GCA_031971595.1 Prochlorotrichaceae cyanobacterium CTOTU29312 | reverse complement strand
CCCTATTCCCTAACAAATGCCGTGCAGCTTGGGCAATCCGATCGCTTGGACTAATAGATCGGGGTAAGGCGGGAAGGTGAATGAGGGTTTGCTGGGCAAAGGTTTGCTGTAAGGAAACGATCGGAGTGGTGAGGTCGGCGCGGTTGTTGATCACGTAATGGTGACTGATGCCCCGGTGTTCTAGCTCTTGCATTAACCGCTGGGTTTCCGCAACGATCGCCGATTGGTTTTGACAGACGGCAATAAATTCGCTGTGGTTGGGATCGGTGAGTTTTTTCTGCGCTTCCACTACCTGTTGGCGCAGGCCCCGCAGTCGTCCCATCAGGTCAGCCCGGCCCACCACGTCTTTATATTTAATCCAGAGCTTGAAAATCCAGCCGAGCCAGTCCCCCAGGGCGGTGGGCATTTCTAAAAAGCGCAGCAGGTGGCCCGTGGGGGCGGTGTCCAACACAATTAAGTCCTGCTCCCCCCGATCGAGGAGATCCATCACCGCAATTAAGGACAACATTTCATCAATGCCGGGTAAGGATTGGGCGGCCAAAGTGCGCCAAGCCTCCGGCCCGTAGAGTAGCTGAATCCCCTGGTTCGATCGTGGATCCACGGCCCGATCGCCGCTCATCATTTCCGCCAGTTCCCAGAGGTAATCTTCCCGAAACTGATCTAACACCCTGTCCGCATCCACTTCTTGCAAGCTGAGGGTAGGGCTGTAGTCCGTGGGGGTATGGCCCAAAGTACAGCCAAAAGCATCCCCTAGGGAGTGGGCGGGATCGATGGAAATAATGCGGATCTGGCTCTGGGGATAGCGTTCCGAAAGCCCCCAACCGATCGCGGCGGAGACGGTGGTTTTGCCCACGCCGCCTTTTCCTCCCAGAATAATTAATTTACGCCCTTGCGCCAAAAAGTCTGGCAGGTAGGGGGGCTGGGGGGGAACCAGGGTGAGGGGAGTGCCGGAGCCAGACAAGGCGGGCAAGGTGGCCCCCTGAAGGGGTGTAATTTGCTTAAAAATTTCCCCTAGGGCGACCAGTCCCACCGGCTCCCGATCGTTTTGGGGAATGAGCCAGAGGGGTTGGGGATCGACCCAGGTTTCAAAGGCTTTGACCAATTCCCGCTGCTCCAGGAGGCGATCGTATTCCACCGCACTGGGAGATCCGGATCCGGTCTGCAACTGCACCCGATTAAGCAACACCCCTCCCCAGGGAATGCCCAACTCCTCAAGGGCCGCCACAAACCGCTGGCTTTCCACTAAGCTCATGGGCTCTGGAATGGCCACCACAAAACAGGCTGTCCGTGCCCCGTCCTGTAACAGCGATCGTCCCGCCTGCAAATCGTCCTTGGTGGTTGCTAGAAATTCATCCGCCACATCACTGCTCACGCCCCCCCCAAAGGTTTGTTGCAGGGTGCGATGCTTTTCCTGAAACAGTTCCAACGCCTCCAAAAGACGATCGAGAAAATCCATCAAGCCAAATAAATTGAGGCTGTGGCCACTGGGAGCCATGTCCACCACCACCCGCTCCACTTCTCCCTCTCGGAGCAGCCGTTGAATTTCCAAAATCCCCATTAACTCATCAATGCCCGGCCAATTCAGATCCCACACCGGCCCCAGATCCGCCGCCTCCACAAAACTCCCCCGCTCTAGCAACAGTTCCAGGGTGTTCCCATAACGCTCCTTAAACGTAGCCAACAGCGATCGGGCATCCAACGCCCGCACCGACAAATTGGGCCAATCCCCCACGGGTAAAGCGCTGGCCTCTACCGGAACCTGCAACACATCCCCCAAGGAATGGGCCGGATCCGTAGACAGCAACAGCACCCGATCCTGGGGAAAGCACTCCGCCAAGGCTTGGGCCAGGGCACAGGACAACGTGGTTTTGCCCACCCCCCCCTTGCCACTGAGTAAGGTGAGTTGGCGATGGGCGCAGAGGAGGGACGTAAGCCCAGCAGAAGGGAGGGAATCAGGGGACATGGCAGAGAAAACCGCAGGAGGAATAGGTAACTTAGGACTTTTGTACTAAAATTTTTGTCCTAAAATGGGCATTTTAATCTCAGATCGCGGAACAGAAGCATAAAGTTTTGATGCAGAGCCCTTTGAGCCAGGGCCCTTGAGGATATTCTCAATAATTGGAGCTAGGATCCGGATCCTGTGGCCAGTCTGAGAAGTGCTGAAGAGGAATCAGCAGACCATGAACCAGAAGACCATGAAAGGTTTCCCCATTAGAGGTACCCCTCATTCGTATTCAGTATTCTACGGATCTCTGGGGTACCCGGTCTGACCCTCATCCGATCGTCCTTACGCTTTAGAATTGCAATGACCTTGGGGTAGTATGGAACGTATGCACAAGCACAAGGGAACTTCATGGTGGATGGGTTCATCAGCAGGTTCAGGGGTAGCATCGATCGTCTCGTCATGGGGTTGGGAGGACTGGCAACAAGTTATGGCTGAGTGGAACGCAGAGCATATTCTCGCGGCGATCGATGTGGGGACAAATTCCGTCCACATGGTTGTTGCCCGCATTGAACCCTACTTACCCAGCTTTACGATCGTCGCGGCGGAAAAGGAAACCGTGCGCTTGGGGGAGCGTTGCCCCAAAACCGGGGATTTAACGGAAGAGGCCATGCAGCGTTCGATCAAAGCCCTGGGACGGTTTAAAACCCGTGCGGAAAGTTTAGGAGCAGAGGCGATTCTGGCGGTTGCCACCAGTGCCACCCGCGAAGCCCCCAATGGCCGGGACTTTCTCAAGCAGGTGAAGCATGAGTTAGGGCTAACCATTGATCTGATTTCCGGGGATGAGGAAGCCCGGCGGATTTACCTAGGGGTCTTATCGGCGATGGAATTTCAGACGGCTCCCCATGTGGTCATTGATATTGGGGGCGGCTCCACGGAAATGATTTTAGGAGCAGGTCAAGAGCCCCGTTGCCTCAATAGTACCAAAGTGGGAGCCGTGCGCCTCAGTCGAGAACTGGTGACCACCGATCCCATTAGCGATCTGGAATTTGATAAGCTTCAGTATTACATTCGGGGGATGTTAGAGCGTCCCGCCGATCAAATTTTGTCCCATCAAAAACCCGAAGAAACCTTAAAATTAGTAGGCACATCTGGAACGATCGAAACCGTAGCCATGATGTTAGCGGCTCGTCAATCTGGAGTCATTCCCGATCGTTTACAAGGTTATACCCTGCAACTCGCTGATTTACAGAATCTCCTGGAGATCATGCGGCATTTAAATATTAAAGAACGATCGCAATTGCCCGGTTTATCGGAACGACGGGCAGAAATTATTTTGCCAGGAGCCTTAATTTTACAGGAAGCAATGATCCTGTTAGGACAACAAAGCCTTACGGTATGTCAGCGGGCTCTGCGGGAAGGGGTGATTGTAGATTGGATGCTCACCCACGGACTGATTGAAGATCGGTTACGGTATCAAGGCTCAGTACGCAAGCGTAGTGTGCTGAGTACGGCTAAAAAATATCATGTCAATTTACCCTATAGCGATCGGGTGTCCCAATTTACCCTGAGTTTATTTGATCAACTGCGATCGATTTTGCATCACTGGGGAGAAGAAGAACGGGAGTTACTCTGGGCTGCGGCTATTTTGCACAATGCGGGACATTTTGTTAGTCATTCCGCCCACCATAAACATTCCTATTATCTCATTCGTCACAGTAACTTATTGGGATACACCGAAACCGAAATCGAAGCGATCGCAAACTTAGCCCGATACCATCGTAAAAGCGGCCCCAAAAGTCGCCATGAAAACTATCGCAATTTAGCCAGTAAACGCCTGCGCCAAATGGTAGATGAACTCAGCACTTTACTGCGCCTAGCCGTCGCCCTCGATCGTCGTCAGGTAGGGGGAATTCGTTCGGTTTTCTGTCACTATGACGATCGGTTTAATACCTTAACCCTAGAATTGGAGCCGACCCATCCAGAGGATGATTGCGCCCTAGAAATTTGGAATTTAGAGGAGAAAAAAGCAGAGTTTGAAAAGACTTTTGGGGTCAAGGTGGAGCCGGTGCTGAAGAAGATTTAAATGAAAAAGGGACTTTGAAAAATCTTGCTCCCCCTCGCCCTTTTTGGGAGAGGTTTGGGGGGTGAGGGCAAGCTGGCAGAACAGGGATGCACCCGATCGGGATTACATTAGTTGGGTTCGGGGGCCAGGGTAAATTGAAAGCGAGATCCTTCCCCTACTTTGGATTGGACGGAAATTTTACCGCCGTGGCGCTCAATAATTTTCTGAACGATCGTTAGACCTGCCCCTGTGCCGCCGCCAAATTTTTGAGGGGGATGGAGTCGCTTAAAAATGCGAAAAATGATCTCTTGATGTTCTGGGTCAATACCAATACCATTGTCCTGAACATAATAGATAGGATTGAGGGAATAGGTGGGATCTTCAAAAGAGCCAATTTCAATCCACTTGTGATCGTTGCTATTATATTTTAAGCCATTGGTCACAAGGTTCATAAACACCTCTTCAATGAGGGTAATATCTCCAAAACAGGGGGGAAGGGGCTGAGGCATACGGATGTCGATCGTTTCCTGTTGAGAAACTTCTAAAACGGAACGAATCTGCTGGGCAATGAGGCTGTTCAGATCAATATGGGTTGACTCTAATTGTTGCCGACCGATACGGGAATAGCACAGTAGGGAATCAATCAGCCTTTCCATACGTTTGGCCAAAGACATGAGGGTTTCAATGCGACGATTGCCATCCTCGTCTAGGGCATTTTGATAATCTTCCAGGAGAATATAGGAATAGTTGTAAATTCCCCGCAGGGGTTCTTTCAAATCGTGGGAGGCAATATAGGCAAAGGAATCTAGATCCTCATTACTGCGCTTCAGTTCAGAATTTAATTCCGAAAGTTCATTGGAATTTTTGAACAACACATCCACCAATAGGTTCCGAAATTCCATAATTTGCTGGATTTCACAACGCAACCAGGGCAACGATCGTCCGGTTACCTGTTCTCGCCACAATTCAAAGGACTGCCGAGGGGAAAGGGTGAGGGTACCATCCGCTTCAACCTTGGCGGGTTTGTAGGGGTTACCGGCCCAGAGGACGGTTTGGGAAACCTCTGGACGAAACCAGAGAATATAGGAGTTTTCCACCCGACTTAAAGACAGGACTAAAAGACCACTGCTCACCCCTTGAAAAGCTTTCGCCGCAGGATAAATTTCCACCAAACGATCGGTGTGAAAGAGGAGTTCTGCCTTGTGATTTTCCCTTAACCAGGTCAGCAGATTGGTGATTTCTTCCTGGGAAGGGTTTGACCCGAAACGATCGTCTCTCCTCCTAAACAGAGGGCTACCCCTCCCGAATCCACCAGACATTGTAAAGATGCAAGATTCTCCTCTAAACCATCCGCCACATCTACAATTTGAGAAAGATTTTCAAAAAGTTGGGAGAGCCGATCTTTAAGGTTCATCTGATAGATTAAGTCTTCTTGCTCTGCCTTCGCTACCAAATGGAGGGACATTACTTTTCCCAAAAATTCACAGGCAGCGCGGATTTCATAGGGAATATATTTAGGCTGATAATGGTGACAGGCCACTAACCCCCAAAGCTCATTGTCTTTAAGTAGAGAAATGGACATGGAAGCCTTGACCCCCATGTTTTTTAAGTATTCCACATGTATAGGGGAAACACTTCTTAAATTACAAAAACTCAGATCAAAGGGTTCATCACTAACCGGATGATTGGGTAAGCGAACCCACTGATAATCCACATCGGGAATCATCCGAATATAATTAAGTTTGTACAACCGCCGAGCCGGTGCAGGTACATCCGTTGCAGGGTACCGCAACCCATAAAAACTATTGAAATTTTCTCGCCTATCTTCCGCAATGACGTGACCACAGCCATCCGTATCAAAGCGATAAACCATCACCCGATCGAAATCTGTAATGCGACGAATATTTTGAACAATAATTTCTGATAAATCTTCAAAACTGGTACTGGACTGCATTTGATCCACTACCTTTTTGGTGATGTTATAGAAAGTTATAAAATCATTCTCGTAGTCAGAATCAATTAACTCGAACTCTAGAAAAATAAAGCCTTGATTTTCATGGATAATGAGATTAAGTTCCCGACCTTGGATCCACACCCGAATCGGATTAATCATCGAAAAATTTCGTTCTAAGCAGCCCATAATCTTATCGATCGAGGCTTGTCCAATAATATTTACCAAAGGCTGTTTGAGTATATCCTCGTAGGTATAGCCCAAAAACGCCTCAACATTAGAACTAACTTGGATGATTTCAAAGGTGTCTGGGTCAATAATGATCAGAGCGCCGTGGGGTTGAATCGATTGGGGAAGATGGATCTGCTCCCGCGCACAATTGGTCAGGTTCACATTCTCCGCTGTGATCGGAATTTCGGCTAAATTCTGGAAATTAAATGGAGAAAGGTGGTGGGACATCGTGATTAGGGTTGGTAAGTATAAATAAGAGTACACATTTAAGTTTGTATTATAGCGTTTTCTTATTTTTTCGTGGTTTTTTCTCAGGTACCTGACGATCTTTACGTCAGGAAAATATTAAGAATTTTGAGAATTTCTCCCTCAACTAAGCTTCCCTTTTCAATCTTTTTGATCATTACTTCATGTTACCGATCAAAAAACCGGATCCTATCCCTAACTGAAAACCTTCCCCTCTAGTTATCCAGTTCAATCGGAATGCCCCAGGTATCTTGGGGTAAAAAGGCCCGATCCATGGGAATAGGGGCGACGGGTTCCGTGAGGGTAAATTTGCCGTTTTCAATCCAGGTTTTTAGTTCTTCTGCGATGCGGCTACCGAAGTAAATGCTGGTGAGGGGGGCTGTGCGTACCGATCGCCCGTCGATGGTAATTTTGCCGGATTTGAGTTGGGCATAGTTCACCAGACCAAAGGTGGGGCGCACCCGCCGAGGAATGGCAAAGTCTACCACCGGGGCCACCAGTTCCTCATCTTTAACCGCACAGCGTTCGATCACCGTTTCATTGAGCACCGGAAAGGCGACCCCCACCCCCAACATCAACGATGGCCCGTAGCCCCGCAGGTAACAGCCCCGCACCCATTCCGGGCTCATTTGTTTCGCATCCCCCGCGATCGTGAGGGTAGCAGAGGGGCCGATGGGCGTACCATTAGGCAAACGTTTTTGCAGCGGGAAGTGTTGGGTACCTTCCCCCACCACATAGCCAATGCCGCCCCCTAAAAAGACCCTAGTACCAATGCCAATGAGGTTTAATTCCGGGTCGTTGAGGAGGGGAGACAGCGCCCCCGAACTGGCATAAATGGCATTCCCCAGACCCGGTTGCAGCGGCCCCAAATAGGTTTGCAAAGGACGATCGCCCCCATTCACCCCCACAATAAAATTTTGGTAAAGGTTACGGGGATTAAACAAATAAAACTGATTAATCGTCTCACGGGTGATCGTATTCTCAAAAGCCGTGCGTGGATAGCAATCCGTCACCTGGCCGATCGCTCGGAGGTGAACCGCCTTCCCCCCAATCAGATCCGCAATCACATGGCCACCTCCCCGTTCACTATCCGGGTCATCCGAAGGCTGAGCCGCCCCCAGATACAAATCCACCGCCCCCAACCCCGCATAGGCCATCACCCCATCCAGCCAACACTGGCGCATCCGCAACGGGGGATCCGTCTGTCCCAGATTAATCATCGCCCCACAGGACTCCATCGGGTCAAACGTCCCCGCCGTCACCACATCCACCGCCTTAGCCACCGCCGCAACCCCCTGCTCCGCAACCCGACGCTTCAGGGCTTCGATCGTACACACCTGAACCTGTTGCTTTGCAATCTTTTCATTAATCTCAGCGATCGTTCTTGGGGACATAGGGGGGGAATAGGGTTTAGTTCCCCTCCTGGGAGGGGTTGGGGTGGGTTTCTTTTCCTGGGAGTGGATCAATTTACCTTAAGCTTTAAGATTAAGGGATAGACCAGAATTAGCATAACCATAAACTTCTGAATCCAAAACTCAAAACTCAAAACTCAAAACTCAAAACTCAAAACTCAAAACTATTCCCTGTCCCCTACCCCCTGTTCCCTAAACTATGGCAACGATTCGCTTTGATCAGGTGACGAAACACTATCCTGGCGGAGGGGTGGCGATCGATCGTCTCTGTCTGGAGATTCAAGATCGGGAGTTTTTGGTGTTGGTGGGGCCGTCGGGCTGTGGTAAAACCACTTCTCTGCGGCTGTTGGCGGGGCTGGAAACCATTAGTACCGGCGATTTATATATTGACGATCGGCGGATAAATGATTGCCCGGCCAAGGATCGCAATATGGCCATGGTGTTTCAGTCCTATGCACTCTACCCCCACATGACGGTGTTTGAGAATATGGCCTTTGCCCTGTCTCTGCAAGGAATGCCCAAAGCCAAAATTCAACAACGGATTACCCAGGTGGCTCAGCAGTTAGAAATTGGGCACCTCCTCGATCGTAAACCGGGGCAATTATCTGGCGGACAGCGGCAACGGGTGGCGGTGGGGCGGGCCATGGTGCGAAATCCCACAGCCTTTTTGATGGATGAACCCCTGTCCAATTTGGATGCCCAGTTGCGGGTGCAGGCGCGGACAGAGTTAAGCAAACTGCATCAAACCCTACAGGCAACCTTTGTCTATGTCACCCACGATCAGATAGAAGCCATGACCCTCGGCACTCGGATCGCGGTGATCAATCAAGGGGTGTTGCAACAGGTGGATACCCCCCAGCGGGTTTATGACTTTCCCGCCAATCGCTTTGTGGCTAGCTTTTTGGGTAGTCCCGCCATGAATTTTTGGGAAGCTCATCTAGAGGCCTCATCCTCCGAAAGTTCCAACTCAGGGGAAGACACCTGGGAAATGGTCACCCCCGCCCTGCGGCTCCCCCTCGATCGTCATCGTTTTAACGCAGAGGCACTCTCCCCCCAGAAAGCAGTCCTATTAGGCATTAGACCCGAAAACTTTTACTTTCCCCACAGCGCCCCCGCCCATTTGCACACCATCCCCATTTCCCTAACGATCGTCCTTGTGGAACCCCTCGGCTACGAATCGATCGTTTATGGTACCTTAGCAGACGGTCAGGGGGTGGTGGCCCGTTTAGATCCCCGTTTACACCCTCAGGGGGTGAACCTATCCCCAGGGACAACCCTCTCCTTAGAATTAGACTTGGATCACTTTCATTTATTTGATCTCCAAACCGAACAATCCTTGGTCAAACGACCCTAAACCGAACTCATGATGAACGAAACCTTTCTCAATATTCTGGCCGTTATCGTCGGATTTCCCCTCTCCTTAACGATCGTTTTACTCGCGATCGTCGCCTTTTCGAGTTTAGGGGATTTTCTGTTTGGCGGCTCTAACAACTAACCGCGATCCAGGCAACCCAACTAAAGGCTGCAATCCGATAGGCAAACGGGACGGAGTAACATGATCCCAAGGGAAGGGGATAGGCATGGGCAAGAGCTACGCAAACCAGAACCTACAGGGCGCAAACTTTGCCGGACAAAACCTAGCCGGAGCCAACTTTCGGGGCGCAAACCTAGAAGGGGCAGACCTGAGCGGCGCAAACCTGCGGGGTGCCCGGTTCGATTCTATGGGGGGGGCTTCTCAAGCCTTGGGAGCCAGTCCCCAGAAACCGGAGATCCCTGGACTGACCAACCTGCGAGGCGCAAACCTGAGCCATGCCCAACTCCACAGCGCCAACTTTGCTAGAGCAGACCTGACGGGAGCCAATTTGACGGAAGCCAAAGCGGGACTGCAACGCCGCTGGATGCTGACACAAATACTCACGTCCTTGGTACTGTCTGCGGCCTTTTCCTTCATTGGAAACTTCTTTAGTGTCGTATTCACACCATTTTTTTTTACTCCTGACTTTATCGCCGAAAGCACTATTTGGCCAGGTGTGGCAATAGTGATCCTACAAGTAGGCATGGTCTTGGCTATTGCCATTCAAGGCTTTCGGTTTGAACTGCTAAGAACGATCGGGATCTTGATCACCGTAGCCGGAGCCGTAGCCGTAGCCGGAGCCGTAGCCGGAGCCGTAGCCGGAGCCGTAGCCGGAGCCGTGTTGTTCACAGGCTTAGGGATTTATGTGGCATGGCGCACCCTCAAGGGCGATCCTAAGTTTTTTGTGATTCGCAGCTTTGCCTTGACCTTTGCCAGTTGGGGCGGGACTAATTTTTACCGCGCCAATCTTACTGAGATCAATTGTACCCGATCCATGCTCAAAAGTTGCAATTTTTACAAAGCCACCCTCACCCGTGCCAATTTCCGCAATGCCCACAAACTCAACCGTGCCCGTCCCGGTGAATCGTTGTTGCAAAACTGGGCGGTGTTGGATTTACTGGTTTCCGGTCAAGGTACGGGTTTAGATTTAGACAAAGCGGATCTGCGGGGTGCAAACTTGACGGGAGCAAATTTAGCCAGGGCAAACCTGAAGCAGGCGGATCTTTCGGAAGCGACCCTAGCGGGGGCAGATTTAGAAGCGGTCAACTTACGGGAGGCGGCCTGTGTGAGGACGGATTTCCGGGGGGCGTGTCTCACGGGGGCCTGTCTGGAAGCCTGGAACATTGATACCACTACCCAGGTGGCGGGAGTGGAAGCGCGGTTTGTCTTTTTGCTGGAGCAGCCCAATCAGCGGGGGGATAGAGAGCGTCGCCCCCATGATCCCAATCGGGACTTTGCCCCAGGGGATTTTGAGAAATACTTTAAGCAGGTGCTAGATGCCATGCAGTTGTTAATCCGGGATGGTATTAACCCGGAGGCGTTTCGGGCAGCGTTCCAAACGTTGATGGAAAAGCACGGCATCACCCCGGAGCAAATTACGGGCATGGAGAAAAAGGGCGGTGATGTGATGCTGACGGTAGAGGTTCCGGCGGGTGCTAACAAAGCCCAAATTGAGGCGGATTTTCATGGCAGTTATCAACGGCAACTGGAGGCATCGGTAGCCCGCATTGCCCAACTGGAGGCAGCCAATGATCAACTGAGTCAACAGTTAGTGACCACCCAACGGGATCTCATTCAAGAATTGCGCCAAAGTAGACAGGATGTAATGGCAACAGCGGATAAAGTTACCCATAATTTAGGGAATTTGTTGGCCAATCTGACGGTGGTGGGTTCCCAACAGATTGAGGCAACGGATAGTGTGGTGAATACGGGAAACCTGACCCTGGAGGATAGCACCCTCAACACTGGAACACTGGAGCAGACGTAATACCCAAAGCAAGCTATGGACAGAGCGCCTAAATTGTTCGATCGCAGATATTCAAATATTGTGCGATCGTTTCTTGTAGAACGAAGCCCAAACTTTAAGCCAATTTTGTATGGAGCTACGATCGAGATATGCTACACCCATCTATAAAATTGCAGGAATTTGTCTGGTTAGGGCGTACTTTTACGTTGAAGTATCCTCTAATTCTTGAACCTAAAATTGATGAAAGTAGCCAACTTCTTACTGTAACAGATCAGACGATCGGATTATTAATTTTTGCAGAAAATCGCACAGACTTAATCGAAGAAATTAAAGAACAGTTGGCATTTATGTGGGATGCCTATGTCATGAGCCAAGAGGAAGAGTTAGCGCCTGATGCTCTGCGTTTACGCAAAAAGCTCGAACAATTTATGAGTGAGGTTCAGTAATGCCACGATCGAAATCTACGGTAGAATCTTCATTAGTGAAGAAAGGCTTTCAGAAAATTGAGAAAGATCATCATTATTTTGTTTATATCACCCTAGATGGGAAGCGTACTACAGCTAAAACAAAAACAAGCCATACCAAGAAAATGAAGGATAAGTAGGCCAGGCTAAATAAGGGGATCTATCAATGACGGCAGAATAGGGCTTTCAGCCGATTTAAAGCGCCCATTACTTTGTCTGATCTACTTATACCCGATAATTTACTGGCAGAAATGGCAAAACAATGTCATCTCAGTAAAAAACAATTTTTCGAGTTGTTAGATTGTCCTATGGATCAGGAAAAGTATGAGAAAGTTTTACGTCAAAAAGGCTTGTTAAGTGGCTACCAACGTAAGGCGGAATAAAATGGACTGGTAGATCGGCTGAAACCCTTGCGGGCTGGGATCGGCTCTGTGTAGGAGTTTTCGCCTTAAGTTGATACCCTGTTAAGTTAACTATATAATTAACGTTTATTATGACTAAAGGATTCTCGATCGCTCTCCTTAACCTCTCCGGTTTCGCCCTATGTCACTGACGTTGACCGTACAAACCGATACAGACCAGGAACAACGGCTCAAGATGCCGGGAACCTATACCTGGCAAGAGTTTGAAACCTTAGCGGGGTTGTTGGAGAGTGGGGGAGTGCGGCTCACTTATCTGGATGGAGCGATCGAACTGATGACGGTCAGTGAAGCTCATGAACGCCTTAAGTCTATGCTCAGGCTGTTGCTAGAAACCTACCTGCTCCTGATGGAGATCGAGTTTTTCCCCGTAGGAAACGCAACTCGCAGCAATAAGGCAAAATCAGTTTCCTTTGAGCCGGATGAATCCTACTATTTGTTTCGGCAAGACAACAAAACTCACCCAGATTTAGCGATCGAAGTGATTTTAAGCAGTGGCAGCATCGCCAAACTGGAAAAATATCGCCGCCTGGGTATTCCAGAGGTCTGGTTTTGGGAAGATAATCGCTTGGAAGTGTATGTGTTAGAGGATTCTAGTTTAGAAAGCTTAGAAAATTTAGAAAATAACCGTTACGTTTTGGTTTCTCAGAGTCAACTACTTCCCTTCCTCGACCTGGCTTTACTGATGCGTTGTACTCAGATGAATTCGACCCTGGAAGCGGTGAATACTTTCCGGCAACAATGAAATTTTTAATATCACTCATTTCAATATCATTAAAAATTAAAAATTAAAAATTAAAACTGTAATCTGAATGGCTTGAGGTATTTTCCTGTGACTGACTTTCCCTCTCCCCTGAATCCCGAAACTTTCCTGATTCGATCGCTCAAATATTTGGGAGAAGATGATGAGCAGGGTTTGTTGCTGTACCTGACCCAACACCTCAAGACCTATGAATCAATCTTTGCGGATTTTCTGGTGCAATGGTTTCGGGATTTTTGCGATCGTTTCCCACCGGAAAGCCAACTGGAAATTGCTCAGGCCCTGGCCCAACTCGGTCGCCTAATTCAATCCTTGATTACCCCCTTCAATAACGATCGTTATCACATCTGCCTGATCTGCTATGAACTAGCCCTCTCCCAGATTACTCAAACGACTTACCCCGTAAATTGGGCAATGCTGCAACGCCAACTGGGGAAACTTCATCTCCTCCATACTATTCCTGATCTCACCTCTCATTTTTCAAGCTCTGATTCATGCTCCTCTAACCGTAACGGCGCGAGTTGTACCTTCAGTGAAGAGGCCAATGGGGATGCCATTGAAAAAGCGATCGTAGCCTATCAGAATGCGCTGCAAGTCTTTACCCGTGAAGCCTTTCCCCATGAGTGGGCTGTTTTACAAAACGATCTGGGAGGTGCATATTTAAAACGTCTCCAAGGCGATCGGCAAAACAATTTAGACACTGCCCTGCAATGCTATCGCGGATCCCTTGAAGTGTTCGATCGGGAAAATACCCCTGAGGATTGGGCCGGAAGCCAGAATAATTTAGGAAATTATTATCGGGAAAGACTACGAGGCGATCGATCTCATAATCTTGAAACGGCGATTAATTGTTATCACCAGGCGTTAACCGTGTTAACTCGTGAAGCCCATCCTTTGGCTTGGGCAGGTATTCAGATGAATTTGGGAGATTGTTACCGAGATCGGCTTATCCACGATCGTCATGAAAATCTATCCATTGCAATTAATTACTACCTCGCTGCTTTACAGGTTTACAATCGAGAGCAATGGGAAGAGCAGTGGACTTTAACCCATATTAAACTTGAAGAAGCCCTACGCGATCGTCAGAACTTAGCTAATCAATTGCCCCTAACTCAGGTATTGAAACGATTATGGGCTTCTTAACAAGAATGGCTCGGTTGGCACACCGTTGGCTAAAAAAGTGGCTCAATTTCAAAGACGATCGTGGTACTACCCTTCAGCCCCCAGTTAGCCCTACCCTTCAGCAACCTTATGAACATCAACTCGCTTTACAGCGACAACAAATTGAGTTCTATCAAAAACAAAATGAGGAACTGAAACGATCGAACCAGGACTTGCTAAACTTAGCGAAGCAGTTATCCGCCCACCCCCAAACTATTACGATTCAAGTGAGCAATCAGGCTATGGCTGAAAATTCAACCCCCAATATCAGCGCCAGCAGTGGCAGTTTCGTCAACACCGGCAGCATGAACCTCACCGGTAGCACCATTAACTTGGGAGAAATTAGCGGCACGGTTACGAATACCTTGCAACAACTTCAGGAAGCCTCTGAACCCGCAGCCCAAACCCTTGCAGATTTGCTTAAAGAACTCCAAAATGCCATCGAAAGTACCCCCGATTTAGATGACAAAAATAAAGCCAAAGCGCTCAAGTATGTAGATGCTCTAGGAAAATTGGGGAACGATCGAACGAACCCAACCCTTCAGGAAATAGCTGAAACCGCTTGGGATGCCCTCACTGGAATTTTAAGTAAAGCGGCCCAACTGGTTCCCCTGGCAGATACCTTACTTCCGTCTATTCAAAACCTGCTGGGTTTGTAGGAGTTTGCGCTTTAATAATTTAATAAAATACTGTTAGAGAACTGAACAAGAAACCCATGAATCAAGCCCTCTCCCGCCCGATCGACTTCCCTAATCTCTACCCTGAATCGGATGGTAAACCTATGGCTGAAAATACGCTTCAGTATCGCTGGATTGTATTACTCGTATCTAACCTGAGGCACTTGTTTCGAGGTCAAACCGTTTTTGTAGCGGGGGATTTACTCTGGTATCCCCACCAGGTCACGGAGCCTCCCGCACCCTCCCAGGCACCGGATGCCATGGTGGTGTTCGGTCGTCCAGCGGGCGATCGTCGCAGTTACAAACAGTGGGAAGAGGATAATATTGCTCCTCAAGTTGTGTTTGAAATTCTCTCCGAGAGTAATAGCGCTAGTGAAATGATCAAGAAGCAAGCGTTTTACCGGAAGTATGGTGTCTTAGAAATGTTTTTCTACGATCCAGAGTCTTACGAGTTTTGGGGACTGGTACGATCGTCTCAGAGTGAGGATTTTCAAGTGGTTACTCCCCTGAATTTTCCCTGGACTTCCCCTTTACTTGAGGTTCGTTTTGAGATGTTTGCTGATGGTCTAGCACTGTTCTATCCCAATGGCGATCCGTTTAATGACTCGGACAGGATTTTAGAGGAATGGGATCGGGTCAGACAGGAACGGGATAGGGTACAGCAGGAACGGGATAGGGTGCAGCAGGAGCGCGATCGGGCATTTGCGCGATTGAGGGAATTGGGTATTGATCCGTCTGATCTCTCATCCATCTGATCTCTAGCGGGGATTTGAGTTGCGATCGTTGCAGCATCAGAATCAGGATGGCTAGTGACCCATCACCCGAATGTTGATAAGCTGATCGGCATTTAAGTTGCAGGTTTTCAGTAGATTTCAGCAGATTTTCAGGGCTGAAGCCCTTACGACAAGCTACTTACCCCCAAACTATCCCCGATTTCTATCCCTATCTCTATGCCTTCTTTGACTCTGTTTCGCTTTTTCCTTCGATCGCTTCTGACTGGTTTCCTCGTGGTTTCTAGCGTCTTTTTGACCAGTCCATCCCAAGCCAATACGCCCCCCTCCTATCAGGATTTAAGCTTTCCCCCCTTAGCGGAAGTAAAATTGCCCCCCTATCAACGGGAGGTGCTGGCCAATGGCTTGGTGGTGTATCTCATGGAAGATCATCAACTGCCTTTGGTGACGGGGACGGCATTGATTCAAGTTGGCGATCGGTGGGATCCGCCCTCGGAGATTGGTTTGGGGGGAATGACTGGCAGCCTGTTACGAACGGGGGGCACGGCGGAGCATTCCGTTAATGAAATTAATGATTTTCTGGAGCAACGGGCCGCATCCATTGAAACGGGTATTGATACCACCCAAGGATCTCTGACCTTTAGTGCCCTGAAGGAAGATGTGGATTCGGTTTTAGATTTATTTGCAGAAATTATACAAAAACCAGCTTTTGCCCCCGATCGTTTGGCTCTGCTCAAACAGCAAACTAAGGGAAATATTGCCCGCCGCAATGACGATCCCGGTGAGATTGCAGGTCGGGAATTTAATAAATTAATCTATGGGGCTGATCATCCCTATGGCCGTACTGTGGAATACGCCACCCTGGAAGCGATCGATCGGGACGATGTGGTGAATTTCTATCAGCACTATGTCCACCCCGATCGGATGATTTTGGGCATTGTGGGAGACTTTGATACCCAGAGCTTACTAACTAAAATTAAAGCTGATTTTGAATCCTGGAATCCGCAAAAGACCCAACCTCTGCCCCCCCTGCCCGCTGTGCAACAGGCCCAAACTGCGGGGGTTTTTGTGGTGGATCAACCCCAAATGACCCAAAGTGATGTGCGCCTAGGCCATCTGGGGGGCACGTTTGACAGCCCAGACTATCCGCCCCTGAGTGTGCTCAATGAGGTTTTAAATGGGTTTGGGGGACGGCTGTATAATCAGGTACGATCGCGGCTGGGGTTAGCCTATTCCGTGTATAGCTACTGGTCTGCCCGTTACGACTATCCAGGGCTGTTTATTGCTGGGGGACAAACCCGTACAGAAGCTACCGTTCCCTTTATCCAAGCCATTCGTCAAGAACTCGATCGTCTCCGGGCAGCCCCCATTGAGCCCCAAGAGTTGCAGTATGCCAAGGATGTGGTGCTCAATTCCTTTGTGTTTAGCTTCCAGACCCCGGCTCAAACCCTCTCCCGGTTGATGCGCTACGAGTATTATGGCTATCCCTCCGATTTTCTCTTTACCTACCGGGATCAGGTGGATGACGTAACGATCGCGGATGTGCAACGGGTCGCCCAAACCTATTTGCAACCGGATCAGTTTGTCACCTTAGTGGTGGGCAATTTAGGATCCAATTCTCCCTATGCTGAAGGGTTAGCGGCCCTTAGTTCCAAAGGTCAAGTCGAGACGATCGACATTACCATTCCCGACTAAGCGATCGGGGCCCGCTCAAAACTTAAGACTCAAAACTCAAAACTCATTTTGATCTTGCTGTAGAGTAAGTGAGACGAGTTTACAGGTTGATCGTGTCGTTATTTCCTTCTCTCCTTTCAGAAGTCTCTCTGTTTCCCCTCTTAGCCCAGGTTCAAGACTCTGCCCAAACCCTTTCAGATGCAGAGGTAGAGCCGTTTATCCTCATTAGTGTTCTTCTCAGCCTAGTGGTCATTTTTCTGGCCAGTAAGGTGGGGGGGGAATTATGCGCCCGGATTGACTTGCCGCCGGTTTTGGGTGAATTGGTGGGGGGCGTAGTGGTTGGACTCTCTGTGCTCAAGCTCCTAGCCTTTCCGGGAGAAGGGGGAATGGGCGGTGAAGATTCTCTGCTGATGTCCTTTCTAGAGCGCACGGCGGGAATGCCCCACGAAGCCCTTAGCCACGTTTTCGCCTCCCAGGGGGAAATTATTTCTACCCTGTCTGAGTTAGGGGTGATTCTGCTGCTTTTTGAAATTGGGCTAGAGTCAGATCTCAAAGAGTTAATTCGTGTGGGCCCCCAAGCAGCGATCGTTGCCACGGTGGGGGTTGCGGTACCCTTTGCGGCAGGGACTCTGGGTTTAATTGCCCTGTTTCATGTGGCTACGATTCCCGCCATTTTTGCCGGAGCCGCCCTCACCGCCACCAGTATTGGCATCACCGCCAAGGTGTTAGCAGAAATTCAACAACTTAGCTCGAAGGAAGGCCAAATTATCATCGGCGCAGCGGTTTTGGATGATGTCCTCGGCATTATTGTTTTAGCCGTGGTGGCCAGCTTGGTTAAAACCGGCGAAATTAAAATTGTGGGCATTCTGTGGTTAATTGTGGGAGCCGTGGTCTTCCTGTTGGGGGCAATTTTGCTGGGGCGATTGTTCAGTCCCCTCTTTGTGGCATTGGTTAATAACTTAAAAACCAGAGGACAATTACTCATCGTTGCCCTCATCTTTGCCTTTTTACTGGCCTACATTGCCGCCGCGATTCATTTAGAAGCCATTTTAGGAGCCTTTGCCGCTGGTTTAGTTCTGGCAGAAACGGAAAAACGCCACGAACTGGAGGAGCAGGTGGTTCCCCTGGCGGATTTTCTGGTGCCCATTTTCTTTGTCGTGGTCGGGGCTCAGACGGATTTGAGTGTGTTGAACCCCTTTGTGCCCAGTAACCGAGAAGGCTTAATTATTGCCACCTTCCTCGTCACCGTGGCGATCGTGGGGAAAGTGGTGACGGGTCTAACCGTCTTTGGTCAAGACAAACTCAACCGCCTAGCGATCGGCATTGGGATGATTCCACGGGGGGAAGTGGGGCTAGTGTTTGCGGGGGTAGGCAGTGCCACCGGAGTGCTGAGTGAATCCTTAGATGCGGCGATTATTGTGATGGTAATTTTCACCACCTTCGTTGCGCCGCCCCTGCTGCGGATTGCCTTCAAACGATCGACGGTGGTGCAACCCAACTAAAAAACCTCACACTGAAATAAAATAGGTCAAAAAATAGATCAAACAGACTGCCCTCAAATTTCAAAGCTGAGTGTTGCCTCATGTCTATCCCCTCGATCGATCCGTCCACCCTGCCCACCATGTACGATCTCCCCAGTGAGGAAGTAGGAGAACCTG
>DALYGI010000029.1:9912-18730 GCA_031971595.1 Prochlorotrichaceae cyanobacterium CTOTU29312 | reverse complement strand
TGAAGTCCCAGACGCTGGGTCGGATATGAATGTTTGCTGAACGGAAAATCGTAAACTCCCAGTGCTGCACCGGCCAGTGCCAGGGAAGACACCTTGAGAAAGTCGCGGCGATTGTTATTTTTCATGTTGAGATAATTTTTGGGACAAAAAACAGATATTTATGCGAATAATTACATCGAAACTTCATTTTTTTTACAATAATGTGTTCTTGAATACATTTCAGATAAATAAACATACAATTTTCTAACTTTGGCCTTGATTCCTGTGCCATGGAAAAGCAGGATATCCACGGATTATGATACAGGTGCTTCATATTTCTGCAGAGTGCTATCCGGCTGCCAAGACCGGCGGATTGGGCGGATGGCGGATCCATTGGTTCCTGGGCTCGTCGGGCTGGCCGATATTCGTAGGCATAGCTCGATCCTTCTTGTTTGCCTTGGCGAGGGGGGGGCGGTGCTTCGTACACCTTGCCTTCAGTTTCTAGGGGAGGGACGGGGGTTGCATCTGGAGCTTCTTCTGGATTCCTGCTTCCTTCTTCAGGGGAGCGATCGGTCTTGATCCGATCGGCCTGGGTCTGGGTTTGAGGGGGCTGAGGCTGATGGGTCTGGGCAGACTGGACTGGAGAGGGGGATGGGGTAGGCCGTTGAGGAGGTTCTTCCCAGTCGAATTCATCTTCTTCCCATTCCGGCTCAGGGGCAGCCCGGCCCACTTTTCTAGGAGGAATTTCTTCAAAGCGACCCCCCGATCGTCCTTGAGAAAAATCCTGAGCCAGACGAACGATCGTCCATTGGAGAAAACTTAAGATCCCTAAGCTCACAACATTACCCACCACAAAGGCCCCAAAGAGCCAGAAGCCCACGGGTAGGTTTACCGTGAATCTGCCCAAAAAGAAGAGGGGTAAGGCCAGGCTGCGATTGCTGACCATGAGTATCAGCCAAAGGCCACAGATTGCTAAAAAAACAATTCCCCAACTCAAAGGAGTGCCGCGAGAGCTTCGAGCCATAATTCTTAAAGGGCCTCAATCTAATCCCGTCTAATCCGGTTAGACCACAATACCCAACAAGCAGGAACTTATGCAAACAGAGCCTTAATCTCTCAAGCCCTCACGCTCAGGAATAGCTGCGCCCCCGCCACTGCCGAGGAGTTTGGGAAGCGGAGAGAAAAATGCGGGCCACTGCCAAGGGATCTGCCAAGGGAGCCAACCAAAACAACCAACGCCCCTGGGATGGGGTTTCAAAATCGTAGGACGATCGAATGGCAGCTTGAAGCCCAAACCGAAAAACCACTAAAAATAAATTCAGCCCTAGGGCGATCGTCACCGGGAGGGTCTGAGCGTCGAGGAGATAGCCTAGCCCAAAGATGACCAGCCAAAAGAGGGGAGCCCCCTGTACCAACTTGAGCAGGGCTAAATCCCCCCAGAGTTGGGTTCGGGTGGTGGCATCCTTGAGATCCAGCGATCGTCCCCACTCCTGCCAGGTTTCCTTCAACCCTTCATACATTCGCACCTTCAGCAAATTGGCCCCATCCAAAAAGCCCACCTTAGCCCCCCGCTGGGCCGCCTGCCGTACCAGGGTCACATCATCACAAAAGGACTGGGCCGCGCCGCTGTAGCCATCCATCTCCACCAACAACGATCGACGACAAAAACAACATTGGCCATTGGCCATCACGCGATCGGGAGGATTACTGCCCCCCGCCGGGCCAAAGCGATACACCAAGGTCATCAACAACGCAGGCTGAAGCCACCATTCCCCCGGAAATCGGAGGATAAAGCGCGGGGAGAGGGTAATCAAATCAAACTGTTCCTGTTCCGCAACCCGGAGCAACGTGGCCGCCAACTGGGGCGCGGGCTGGGTGTCCGCATCAATGCCCAAAATCCAGTCACTATCTGGCGAACTCCGCAGAAAACCATTGTGCAGCGCCCAGGGACGACCCACCCAACCGGGAGGCAGGGGATCATCTTCCAACAGACGAATGCGGGGATCCCGCAAACCCGATCGTTTTACCAAGTCCTGGGTGCCATCCTGGGAACGACTATCCACCACTAAAATTTCCCGCACTTCGTACCCCTGACGGGTTAAGCCATCCAGACACGGTTGTAAACGATCGGCCTCATTGAGGGTAGGTACCACCACACTGACTTTTCCCAGATGGGTAGAGTTCACCCCCTGAGGACGGAGGGGCGGACGACGGCTCGGGCCCTGGAGTAACCGAGTTAGTAAAATTAAAACCGCTGGAACTTGCAAGACGAGGACAAGGAAAGCGGCAACGGATAACCACAACTCCCAAGCCCCACTTCCCCCGCCCTCAGGGAAACTACTGGGAACCGCTGCACTTAACATCACTATGATCAAAGCCTATCCTCAAGTCTGTGGAAAAATGAGAAAAGAGCTAAACGGAGCAATGAACTCGCCGCGCTTAACTCTTTGATTGGTCTGAGAACCCAGGAGGAGGCTGTCCCCCTCCATACTTGCTTAGCCTTACTGAGAGGCTGCTTCTGCACCACCCACAACTTCCATAATCTGTTGGGTAATGGCCGCTTGGCGGGCTTTGTTGTAGGACAAGGTGAGGGACTTAATCAAATCGCTGGCGTTATCGCTGGCGTTATTCATCGCCGTCATCCGAGCCGCCAGTTCACTAGCCGCCGACTCTTGTAACGCCCGCAACACCTGGTTGTTCAAGTACAGCGGTAGTAAAGCATTGAGAATTTGAACTGGATCCTGTTCAAAAATCATATCCTGGGGCAAAGGAGAATTGTCTAGGGACACCCGATCGCGCTGAACCTCAAAATTGCCGCCCCGACTGGTCAACCGGAAAATTTCATCATCTCCAGCCTCTAACCCTTGAGGATCCAAAGGCAGTAGGGTTTGGACGACCGGCTTAGAACTGACCAAGGAGACAAACTTGGTATAGACCAACTCCACCCGATCCACATTTTCTGACAGAAAGACCGACAACAATTCATCGGCAATGCGAGACGCTTCTTCAGCGGTGGGCACTTGCTCTAAATTGGTATAGGTGGCTTCAATGGGATGATTGCGACGTTGAAAATATTGGGTCGCTTTCCGCCCAATTAAAATCAGTTGATAGTTCAACCCTTCCGCTTTCACTTCCGCAATCCGGTTTTCCGCCCGGCGAATCACGTTGCTGTTGTAGGCACCACAAAGACCCCGATCGCCAGAAACAACCACAATGGAAACGGTTTCCACAGGGCGAGCTTTGAGTAAAGGCAGATCCACATCTTCAAACTTCAAACGGCTTTGCAGACCATGCAGAACCTGCGCCAAACGATCGGCAAAGGGACGGGTTTTTAAGACTTGCTCCTGGGCGCGGCGGACTTTTGCAGCGGCAACGAGACGCATTGCTTCTGTAATTTTTCGCGTATTTTTAACAGACTTAATGCGATCACGAATTTCCTTGAGGTTTGCCATAGCCTATATGACCTCTAATCCTTGAGATTTGGAATAACAAAATATGTTTAAGACACCCTCTCTCCAAAGAAAGAGGGTGGAAATCAACAGAAAGTTAAGAAACTCTGAGCTTGAATCGATGATTAACTCAAAACTCAAAACTCAAAATTCAAAACTTAAAACTGACTTAAGCTGCTGCCATCAGTGTTTTCTTACACTCAGCGATCGCCGCTTTGAGCATTTCCTCCGTATCCGCTTCCAAGGATTTCTTGGTTTGGATCGTGTTCGTCCACTCAACGCCCGTGGTTTTCAGGTACTCCCGCAGCAGTTTGACGAATTCCGTCACTTTAGCGGTGGGCACATCATCCAGTAAACCTTTCACACCGGCATAGACCACTGCCACCTGCTCCGCCAAAATTAGAGGAGAGTACTGGGCTTGCTTCAGGATTTCCTGTAAGCGTTGACCCCGGGCCAGTTGTTGTTGAGTGGCTTTATCTAAGTCAGAGGCGAACTGAGCAAAGGCGGCCAGTTCCGCAAACTGAGCGAGTTCCAACTTCAGGGTACCGGCAATCTTTTTGATGGCTTTGGTTTGAGCGGCTGAACCCACCCGTGACACGGAAATACCCACGTTAATGGCGGGACGAATACCGGAGTTGAACAGGTCGGAGGACAGGAAGATCTGACCGTCGGTGATAGAGATCACGTTGGTGGGAATGTAGGCAGAAACGTCACCAGCTTGGGTTTCGATGATGGGCAGCGCAGTCATGCTACCAGCCCCAAGTTGATCGTTTAACTTAGCCGCCCGCTCTAGGAGACGGGAGTGTAAGTAGAACACGTCTCCGGGGTAGGCTTCCCGTCCGGGGGGACGACGGAGCAACAGGGACATCTGACGGTAGGCAACGGCTTGCTTACTCAAGTCATCGTAGATCACGAGAGTCGCTTTGCCTTTGTACATGAAGTACTCTGCCATGGTCGCCCCGGCGTAGGGTGCCAGGTATTGCAGGGTAGCAGGGTCACTGGCGTTAGCGGTCACCACGATCGTGTAGTCTAATGCGCCTTTTTCCCGCAGCACATCCACCACTTGGGCAACGGAGGAGGCTTTTTGACCGATCGCTACATAAACACAGACCACATCTTCGGACTTTTGGTTGATGATCGTGTCAATGGCGATGGCAGTCTTACCCGTTTGACGGTCACCAATAATGAGTTCCCGCTGACCTCGACCAATGGGAATCATGGCATCGATCGCCGTAATGCCGGTCTGGAGGGGTTCGTGAACGGAGCGACGGGCCACAATACCGGGAGCCATCGACTCAATCAGGCGGCTTTCAGTGCTGGCGATATCGCCTTTGCCATCAACGGGCTCACCGAGGGGGTTAATGACCCGACCAATGAAGGCATCCCCTACGGGAATCTGGGCAATTTTACCCGTGGCACTCACGGAGCCACCTTCCTGGATGTTGCGACCATCCCCCATCAACACCGCCCCCACGTTGTCTTCTTCTAAGTTCAGGGCGATACCAACGGTGCCATCTTCAAATTCTAAAAGTTCACCGGCCATGGCTTTTTCTAAGCCATAAATCCGAGCAATACCGTCTCCCACTTGAAGTACGGTTCCCACGTTAGAAACCTTAACTTCTTGGTTATATTGCTCGATTTGTTGACGAATAATGCTACTAATTTCGTCTGGTCTAATTGCTACCATAGGGAAATGCTCTTCGGTTAAGGAACTTTCTCAGTAAAGAATCAAACAATGGAAGTGGGAGGGGATGGCCCACTCTGGTGTGCAGTCAGTTGGGGTTAACGACTCAAACTCACCCCAATTCGGCGGAGTTGACCGCGCAAACTGGCATCAAAAACTTGAGATCCTACTTGAATAATCACTCCCCCTAGAATCTCAGGGTCTTGATGAACTTTGAGTTCAACATCTCGTGCCTGGGTCATGGCTCGAACTTGATCGACGATCGCCCGTTCCTGGGACTCCGTGAGGGGAACAGCCACCGTGACTTCCGCCAGAACAATCTGCTTCATGGCCCGCAGTAATTTCTGATAATGCTCAACGATCGCAGGGAGCAAACTAATGCGCTTCCGATCGATTAACAGCATCAAGAAATTTAGCACTAAGGGATGGACATCCCGATCGAAAATCCGGCGTACCACATCCTTTTTCTGGGGGGCCGCATAGGTCGGAGAATCCAGGAAAGCCTTGAGGTCAGCACTATCAGCGATCGTGGTGATCACCGTAGTTAACTCTTGACCCACCCGCTCCAACAAACCTTGGGAATAGGCTAAGTCTTTGAGGGCCTCGGTGTAAGGTTCAACTACTTCTGCGGTTGCAAAACTGCCTTTCATTTAGAACCTCCCAACAGGGCAAGACTTTGATCAATAATTTTGCTCTGGGCAGAGTCGTCCAATCGGGATTTTAATTGAGCTACGGATTGATCGAGAGCTTGGGTAATAACCCCCTGGCGCAGTTGGGCAATGACCCGCTCCTGCTCCGCATTCAGGTCTTGCACGGCGGCAGCCTTCATGCGTTCCACATCCACGGCGGCCTGAGCCAAAATGGACTCGCGGGTAATCCGGGCACTCTCTTGGGCCTTAGCCAGAATACGCTCTGCTTCCAGTTTGGATTGAGCTAGTTTTTGCTGCTCCTGTGCTAGGGCAGCGGCGGCAGCTTTGCGACGATCGTCCACTTCCTTAAAATCTGCTTCGATCGCAGCTTTGCGCTCAGAAAGCACATTGCCCAGGAAGTTTCGACCCGCATAGATCAGCGCACCAATAATAATGAGGAGGTTGATCAGGTTAGCTTCAAAGATATTGGTATTAAATCCAAATCCTGAATGCTCGATCTCCTCTGTGGTAGCCAGTAAAGTTATGGCCAGTAAACCTAAAATATTCATCACCGTTTACCGAACTGAGTTGTGTGCTAATTTGCCCACTGAGAACCCAACAATTTGACTAAAATTTGCTGGCTGAGGGTATTCACCTGTTGCTCTAGGGATTGCAATGCAGCCCGCCTTTGCTCATCAATTTCTCGTTGAGCTTGCTCTCGCTGCTGTTGGGCTTCCCGTTGAGCTTGGGCGATTTGCTCTGCGGCTAAACGATCGGCTTCTGCCTTCGCATCCGCAATCACCTTTTGGGCTTGACGGCGAGTTTCAGATAACTCTGCTTCATATTGGCTAGCCAATTCTTTAGCTTGATCCAGTTTTTGTTGAGCTTCTAAACGCCCTTTACGAAAAGTCTCCGATCGCTGATCAAGAACCTGGCTAAAGGGCTTATAAAATACTGCGTTCAGAATAGCCATCAAGATTAATGTTTGCACTGCCACGAGAGGTAACGTGGCATCGAGTTGAAACAATCCTCCCTTTGGCGCTTCCTGAGCAACCTCAACGGCGATTAAAATTGCCGACTGTAACATGGAATTGCGTCCCGCTTAATACTTCAGGAAAGATAGCGTTCTCCCTAATTTTTATGGGCTAACGTTTAATTATGGGCTAAAGCTTGATTGCTAAAAGCTCAATGACTAACTAAAAGCTCAATAAAAAGAGGAAAGAAGCTAGTTAAGGGGGCACATTGGGTACGATCGAGTTGTACAGGCCAAACAGAAGTACCCAATGTAACCGAAACCTTTTTGAAACTTAGATCTTAGGCAAAGGGGTTGGCAAACAACAGAACCAGGGAAACCACCAAACCGTAGATTGTCAAGGCTTCCATGAACGCCAAGCTCAACAACAACGTACCGCGAATTTTACCTTCTGCTTCGGGCTGACGAGCAATCCCTTCGACTGCCTGACCAGCAGCAGTACCTTGCCCTAAACCAGGCCCAATCGAACCAATGCCAACGGCAAGAGCAGCAGCAATTACGGAAGCAGCAGCGACCAGTGAATCCATAGGAAAATCGTCCTTAATTGTGTAGAAAACAAGAGAAATTAATGTGCTTAGGGAGTTAACAAGTTAGGATCCCTAAGACTGAAGCTAGCTTCAAATCAATCTTCAGCAGCGTAGATCTGCCAAAGCTGATCGATCCTGATTAATCGTGGTGTTCACCATGTTCCTCTACCGCTTCTCCGATATAGGATGCGGCTAGTGTTGCAAAAATCAGAGCCTGAATGGCACTGGTAAACAACCCTAAAACCATGGCGGGCAGGGGAACAAATAAAGGAACCAGGAGTACTAGAACCGCAACCACCAATTCATCTGCCAGAATGTTCCCAAACAAACGGAAGCTTAGGGACAAAGGCTTAGTGAAGTCTTCCAGAATTTTGAACGGAAGCATGATGGGGGTGGGATGGATGTAGTTACCGAAGTAGCCCAACCCTTTGCGGCTGAAGCCAGCGTAAAAATAAGCTAAAGATACCAGGAGAGCTAAGGCAACCGTGGTATTAATGTCACTGGTGGGCGCAGCCAGTTCCCCAGACGGGAGATGAATCAACTTCCAAGGGACTAAGGCACCAGACCAGTTGGACAAAAAGATGAACAAGAATAAAGTACCAACAAATGGTACCCAAGGGCGATATTCTTTTTCGCCGATTTGAGTTTTAGCCAGGTCACGAATGAACTCCAGCACATATTCCATCAGGTTTTGTAGCCCACTCGGAACTTGCTGAAGATTTTGCCCTGCTAAAACAGAAACAACAATGAGCAAAGCGATCACAAACCACGAGGTTAGAAACACTTGCCCGTGCAATTCTAAGTTCCCGATTTGCCAATAGAAATGTTGACCAACTTCTAGTTCGGCAAGGGGGAAGATCCAGCCTTTGGTTAAAAGCGTTGGCATTGTCATAGTTTCCATTCAATGGGTTCCCCTAGGATGCAAATAAACGATCGCTGTGGGGATTAGGAGGTAGAAACAACTCGAATGGTGTAGACCAGCAATGCGGCTTTATAGGTCAAAAAACCTAAGAAAATGGGCAGAAAAGAAAGCTGATCCACACGGGTAGAAATGATAAGCGCTCCGACAATCAATGCCAAACGAGCCTTACCAATACCCATACGGGACTGCCCCAATTGTTCCACATTTTTAGCCAACATTCTCAAGTAGACAAAACCGATGCAGGCTCCCAGTAAATAATTCAAGGCAATGTTCAGACTGTAACAGTACCAAACCCCACCGAAAACAATACCGGTTAGTACCAACATGATTTGATTGAGTTCCAAAACCAAGGAGAAATACTCATCCATTGAATTTGTATCGTCTTGGCTAGAACCCTCTGAGGATGCGGCCTGGGTGGAATCGATCGATTCCGACTCGGACGAGTCACTCGAAAAGCTCACAGAGACTCCGAAAACACCAGTCAACGCTGTGGCCTGGATTTCCAGACCGAGGCTAATCATATCACGGCGTGGTAACAATACTTAACTTAAGTTTTAGATTTTGCGGGGTGCTGATTTTCTGGATCAGGGGATCT
>DALYGI010000029.1:2833-9812 GCA_031971595.1 Prochlorotrichaceae cyanobacterium CTOTU29312 | reverse complement strand
GATCTTAGGATTTAGGGGTCTATATTAATGAAGGCGGTACTAAACCTGTCCCCTGATTCCCCTGAGTAGAGCGGGTACTGACACCCTATCCCCATCGGGCTGAGCCCCATCCAGCCGGGACGGCGTTCTCGCTGTTCTGCCTAAACCCGTTTAAGTATCATGGACTCTTACTCCCTTTCCGCCCTAAGATTACCTGTGGGAAATCGAACGCAAGCCTCGCCGCTAGGTGATCAGGCTTAGGGAATTCTCCGGCGGGAAAGTCGTAAGGACATCTCAAAACTCAAAACTATGACGGATCGAGGGTCTCAAAGACAAAAACGCTGGTGGCAATTTCGCACACCTTTGGCGTGGCATAATCTGACCTCGGAGCCTCGGCGGTTAATTACAGCCCTGGCTGGGGTTGCCTTTGCTGTCGTTTTAATTTTTGTTTTTTTAGGATTTAAAAATGGGTTATACGATAGCCAAGTGCAGTTAATTAAGTTATTGAATGGGGATATTTTTATTATTAACCGAATTAAATATACGATGTTTATTCCTGAGCAGTTTGCCCGACGGCGCTTGTACCAAGCTCAGGCTTTTGAAGGGGTGGAAGAAGCCTATGCCTTATATATCAATCTAGGAAATTGGAAGAATCCCCTCACCGATCGAACCCGATCGTTGCGGGTGTTAGCCTTTAACCTCAATCAACCCATTTTAGAGTTACCGGAAATTCAACAGTATCAGTCCCAACTCAATTTACCCTGGACTGCCCTACTGGATAGTCGATCGCGGGGGGAAGTGGGGCCACAAACGCCGGGACTGAAGACCGAACTGGCGGATCGCCAAGTGCAGTTACTCGGAACCTTTACCCTAGGCACGGATTTTTCCGCCGGAGATGGTAACGTCATTATGAGTGATCAAAACTTTTTACGTTACTTTGGTAACCTTGGCCCAGAGGAAAATAGTCGCACCTTGGACACGATCGATATTGGTCTTTTAAAAGTGCGTCCTGGAGTAGATACCAACCAACTGGTAGAGCAAATTGGGCAGGTTTTACCCAATGATGTATCCGTTTTTACCCGTGAACAATTTATTGCCCAGGAGTTAAAATACTGGAAGGAAAATACCAATATTGGCTTTGTCTTTTCCCTGCTTTCCGGTCTAAGTTTTGTTGTCGGTATTATTTTGGTGTATCAAATCCTCTATACCGATGTGGCGGATCACTGGTCTGAATATGCCACCCTCAAGGCGATCGGCTATTCTAATAAACGGTTATTGTGGATTGTGATGCAAGAAGCCCTAATTCTATCCATTATTGGTTTTATTCCAGGGTTTATCATTAGTTCCATTTTATATAATGTCATTGCGGATTTTACGGGACTGGTGCTGCAATTGACCCTACAACGAACTTTAAATATCTACATCGCAACGATCGCCATGTGTGTGATTTCTGGCTCCTTTGCCATGCGTAAAGTTTTAACCACCGATCCGGCGGAGGTTTTTGGTTTATGACCCAGGATTGTATCGTCAAAATTGAAGGGCTTAACTTTTACTTTGGTCAAGGAGACCTACGGAAACAAACTCTCTTTGATATTCATTTAGAATTAGAGCGGGGCCAGGTGGTCATTTTAACGGGGCCCTCCGGTTCCGGGAAAACCACCTTACTGACCCTGATCGGGGCCTTACGATCCCTAGAAGAGGGCAGTTTAAAAGTATTAGGCAAAGAACTGCGGGGGCTAAGCCATCCCCAGCGGGTTAAAATTCGCCGCAATATTGGCTTTATTTTCCAGTCCCACAATTTATTTGACTCCCTAACCGCCCGGCAAAATGTGGAAATGTCCGTGGAAATCCAGGACAATTGGGGCAATAAACGGGAAAAAGCCACCCAAATTTTGACCCAACTCGGCCTAGGGGAGCGGATTAACTACAAACCCCACCATCTCTCTGGTGGCCAAAAGCAACGGGTGGCCATTGCCCGTGCCTTAGTGAATCATCCCCAGTTGATCCTGGCGGACGAACCCACCGCGGCCCTCGATAAAGTCACCAGTCGGGAAGTGGTGGACTTGCTGAAAAAATTAGCGCGGGAAAAAAACTGCACCGTCTTGATGGTCACCCACGATAACCGCATTTTAGACGTGGCGGATCGGATGGTAAACCTGGTGGATGGACGGCTAGAGTCGGATCAGCCCATGGGATCCCTCACCTCCCTCCACCATCCCCTAGGGCTCGATCGTCAAATGTTTATGCTGTGAAGTTGTGAAGCTGTTTCTGCCCTGGAATCACTCTATTAATCATTATTACAATTCTGGGATAACCCCTAGACCGAGTATCCCCTTGCCTGGGATAGTTTGGGGAAGTAAAAATTTTGAAACTGACATTTATTAAAGATTATGACTGTTTCCGTCCAGGTTTCTTCAGGCTCTTCCACTGCTATGCTGCCCCCCAGCGACTCCCGTGAGCGGGTTGCTGCCTTTATGCGTGAATTACAGGATTCCATTTGTGCCGGTCTAGAGCAGGCAGATGGCAGTGGCAAGTTTCGTGAAGATTCTTGGGATCGTCCTGAAGGGGGCGGCGGTCGGTCTCGCGTCATGCAGAATGGCACCATTTTGGAACAAGGTGGCGTAAATTTCTCCGAAGTGGCCGGAGGTCAACTGCCCCCCTCGATCGTCACCCAGCGCCCGGAAGCAGCGGGACATACCTTTTTTGCCACGGGGACTTCCCTCGTCTTACATCCCAAAAATCCCTACATTCCCACCGTTCACCTCAACTATCGCTACTTTGAAGCAGGCCCCGTGTGGTGGTTTGGGGGCGGAGCAGATTTAACCCCCTATTATCCCTTCGCAGAGGATGCGGTTCACTTCCATAAAACCCTGAAATCCGCCTGCGATCGTCACAATGAGCAGTATTACCCCACCTTTAAGCGCTGGTGCGATGAGTATTTTTACCTGAAACACCGCCAAGAAGCGCGGGGCATTGGTGGCATTTTCTTCGACTATCAAGATGCCAGCGGTCAACTCTACGGTGGCTCTAATTCCTGTGGCAGTGCCGCCGCCTACAGCGATTCCAACGGCCCCGTTACCCGTTCCTGGGAAGATTTATTTGCCTTTGTTAAAACCGCTGGTCACGCCTTCCTTGATGCCTACTTGCCGATCGTGGAGCGTCGTCGGAACTTGGAGTATGGCGATCGGGAGCGTCAATTCCAACTCTATCGCCGGGGTCGTTATGTAGAGTTTAATTTGGTTTACGATCGGGGTACCATTTTCGGGCTCCAAACCAATGGCCGCACAGAGTCAATTCTTATGTCCTTGCCCCCCTTGGTACGTTGGGAATATGCCTATAATCCTGAACCCGGCAGCAGAGAAGCGGAACTGTACGATACGTTCCTCAAAGCTCAAGATTGGGTGAATTGGGAACTGTAATCTGAGGCGACGAGGGATTCACATTCATCGCATATTTACAATGTACTCTCTAAGAAAAGAGTTGTATGGTTCAGAGGCTGTGCAACTCTTTTTTGGATCTGCCCCTTTTAAAACTTCATCCATGCAAGATTATCTACTTTTATCTTGAAAAATGAGATAGGCTGCGCCAGCAAGGAGCATAGCAGCAAAGAAATAATTACGGGTAACGGGGACTTTCATATAAGCGGTACTAAATCCGGCAAACACAAGCATGGTAATCACTTCTTGCAGCACTTTAAGCTGGGGTAAACTCATAGATTGGGCTCCAATACGGTTGGCCGGAACCTGAAAACAATACTCCAGAAACGCAATGCACCAACTTACGATCACGGCAATCCAGAGCGGCGCAGCTTTCAGATCTTTTAAGTGACCATACCAAGCAAAGGTCATAAAAAAATTGGAAATCAATAAAAGTATGATGGCTTTAAACATGATTTAATTTTATCTTTTAAATCCTTTGGAAGAAAGGTACGAATATAGTCATATAACTTCTCGTGAACTCGTCTTTGTAAATCTTGGTTTTCTAACGCAACATAATCAAAATTTGAAAATATTTGTTCTAAATTTAAAAGCTCTTGATGAGTTTTAAAAAGCTTTCCGCCTCTTCGTTCCCAGTGTCCATCATAAAATCTTACAAGTTCAGGAAAATTTGTGAGGGCAAAATTTCCTAAGGTTTCATACTCAGAAAATTGATTTCCAGATCCTGTAATACTAGTGCAGATAGCCTCCATCCAGGGCAATCCAACACGTTTCTCAATTTGATCAACCATCAACTTTACCCATTCAACATAAACAGGCATACATTGTGCAATAAAAGAATAAGGTGCAAGGCGATCGATTCCTAACAAGCGTTTTAATGTGTCAAAATATGGAGCATGATACTCATCGCTATAATAGTAATAAAGGACTCCTGATTCGTCAGTAAATTTAAGCTTTCTTAAGGGGATTGTATCCGAATCCCAAATCAGGGCTATATCTTCTACATTACCATCTGTAAGAGCTATAATTTTTAGAAACTGTTGAATAAACCAAGTGGGGCCAAGTTCTCCTTTTTCAGCTAAAAGCCCGATCAATTTGTTTCGATACTCAGGACAAATATAATCTTCATCATTTTTAATTGAAAAATCCTTAGGAGTTACTTTTCTGAAAGCATTTGTATCTCGATACGGCACGATCAATTCATAGTGCTGCGACTCAATATTCTCTAGGATTCTGGGTGCAGATACTTTCCACACATCAATATCCCTTTGAATGCAAGCAGAAACAATTTTGGTTAGTTTCATCTCAGTCGGCTAGGTTAAATGTTGATCAACAATCACGATTTTTGGCTTGAACCGCATTAATTAAATTTCGTACCTGTCTTTGCCCTTCTGAGGCTTCAAAGGTGAGGGGAAACTTGCGGCTGGCTAACATCCGTACCCCTAGGGGCACCAAACTTGATAACCCTTGTAAATCGCGGAAGGAATTGGCCACCACTTGTAGTCCAAATTTCCGTTCGTCAATCCAACCGCCGGATTTGACTAATTCCACTAAGACTTTACGGTGGCGAATGGCTCGGCTATCCTGTGGGGTTTTACGTTTGAGGATGGCAGATTTGATTTTACTAATTTGATCCAGGGGGGCTACGTCCATAGGACAGGCGGAATTACAACCGTAGCACCGGGTACACCCCCAGACCCCACTTAACTGGTTGTATTGTTCAATGCGATCGTGGGTACGATCGTCTCTTGTGTCCGCTAGGGTTCGGTAAGCTTTGGCCAGGGCGTGGGGCCCCACAAAACTAGGATTGACCTCTAAGGCATTACATTCGGAATAGCAAGCGCCACAGAGAATACAATTGCCCGTTTGATCTAGTTTTGCCCGCTCCGCCGGGGTCTGTAAAAATTCCCGCTCTGGAATCTGCCGACTGGCGGTACTCACATAGGGGTCGATCGCTTTGAGGCTGCCCCAAAAGGGCTTCATGTCTACCACTAAATCTTTGACCACGCGCAAGTTGCCTAGGGGGGCGATCGTTATAACTGGGCGACCTTCATCCGTGGGGAGGATACCGTGCTGCTCCAGACGATCGACCTCTTGGACACAATTTTCCTTACAGGCGAGGGTCGAGCGGCCATTAATCCGCATGGCACAACTGCCACAGATGGTATTGCGGCAATTTTTACGAAAGGCGATCGACCCATCCTGCTCTCCCTGAATGCGGAGCAAGGCATCTAAAACCGTGTCTCCCGGTGCCACATCTAGAACGTAATCTTGAAAACGTGGGAACTGATCCGGTTGTTCTCGCCAAAGTTTAAAGGTAATGTCCATCGGTTTTGTTTGTCGGTAAAAAAAGAAAGTTGTCCAAGGGCTAGACTGTAGCCTATAGCCTCAGGCTAGATTGAAGATTGAGGAACGTTAGGGAATGAGCGATCGTTGGCAGGCTGGACAGATCGCATGAATGGTCAATTGACAGTCTAGCAAATGGTAGCCTTCTTTCTGGGCTGTTTTTGCCCCCACTTTTAAGACGGAATCACTCTTAAATTCGATGGTTTTATTACAGCGCACACAGATTAAGTGATGATGATGGTGGGGAGAGGGTTGATTAATTTCATAGTGCTTATGCCCTTCCGCTAGCTCCAACTCCCGCAAAATCCCCATACGAGCCATGAGCTTGAGGGTACGGTAGATGGTAGAGAGGCTGATGGACTCCCCAGATGCTTGTAACTGGTGCAACAAATCTTCTGCACTTAAATGATTTCCGGCAGGCAACTCCCGAAAGGTTTGCAGAATTTTCTCTCGCTGAGGGGTCATACGCCAACCCCGTTCATTCAATTCGGCTTTGAGGGTTGCTGGAGTGGTAGGAGAAGCCATAGGACTTGCAGTAAGAGACCTTATTGAGAATAACATTTTTTGACCCCAATTCGGGTCAAGACTTGGTTATCTTGCTTTAGTCCTGGGTTGGGGCAGCACCTTGAGTACTTGATCCAAAATGAAGAATCTCTACGATCGCCCTTGGCGTGTCCGCTAGAACGATCGCCCATTCCATCCTACAAAACGCTTAATTTGGCGGCAGTTGGGGCAGTGACTATAATTGAGGCAGATGTTTGATCCTCAGTGCCTTATGTCCCAACCGCCCACCTATGGCCCCCACAACCCGCACCCGCTCTTGATGCTACGAACGGAACTGGTGTGGGAGGGTGAGTATGACGAGGATGGGCAGTGCCGCGAGGTGGATATTTCGGCAATGCCCATACAGAAAATTTACCAACGCCTCAATTTAACCCCCGAACAAATTGTATTGTTTTGTGAGCAATGGCAGATTGCGGAACTTGCGGTTTTTGGATCGATTTTACGGGATGATTTCCGGGCTGACGGAGATGATCCGAGTGACATTGATTTTCTATATATTCTCGATCGAGGTGTAAGTTATGGGTTTAAAATAGTTCAGATGCGGGATGAGTTGGCTGAATTGGTGAATCGTCCTGTCGATCTGGTTAGCGAGTTGGCAATCCAACAGAGTCGTAATTGGTTAAGACGAAAAACAATTTTAGAATCAAAAAGGA
>DALYGI010000029.1:0-2733 GCA_031971595.1 Prochlorotrichaceae cyanobacterium CTOTU29312 | reverse complement strand
TCCCATATCCCCTGGAGAAGTATGGCAGGCTTACGAGATGTTGTCGTCCATGAATATGATGATTTAGATTTTAGGACAGTTAAGGATATTGTAGAACAAGAGTTACCCAAGGTTCTTGAAGATCTTTTACCTTTGCTTCCCCCGGAAAATCTATGACCCAGCAGCCCACCTACAGCCCCCACAATCCCCACCCCCTTTCCCTGTTGCGGACAGTATTGGAGGGGCAGAGAATTTATGATCAGCCAATTTACGATCGTCTCCAAATTACGCCCCAACAGCTTATGGAGTTTTGCCAAAAATGGCAGATTGCGGAACTTGCGGTTTTTGGTTCAATTTTACGGGATGATTTTCGAGTGGGTGGCGATGATCCGAGTGATGTGGATGTGTTGATGACCTATGGCAAGAACTCTCGTAAAAATTTAATTCTTCAAGTTCGGATGAAATTTGAACTAGAAACCTTGTTTGACCGAAATGTTGATTTAGTCAGTAAAACGGCGATTATAGCTGATCCGAACTATATTCGTCGTCAAAATATCTTAGGTTCAGCGAGGACTATTTATGTCGAGAGATAAGGAATCTATACTTGATATTATTGACTCAGCGAGGAAAATTTTTGCTTATGATTTATCTTATCTAATGATGGTTCTCACTTCACTGGATCAATGACTTCTATGATTCAACAACCCACCTACGGCCCCCATCATACCGATCTGCTTTCCCCATTTCAGAGAGAGGGGCAGCAAATTTATGATCAGTCAATTTACGATCGTCTCCACATTACGCCCCAACAGCTTATGGAGTTTTGCCAAAAATGGCAGATTGCGGAACTTGCGGTTTTTGGTTCAATTTTACGGGATGATTTTCGAGTGGGTGGCGATGATCCGAGTGATGTGGATTTTTTATTCAGTTATCTACCGGATACTAATATGAGTTTATTCCGCAGAGCAAAAATGAAAATAGAAATTGAAGATCTGTGTCGGCGATCGGTGGATTTGATGTTAATCACTGAAGTGATGCAAAGCCATAACGTCATGCGTAAAAAACATATTTTAGAGTCTGCCAAGTTGATTTATGTCTATGAATAAAGATTTAAATTCCATTGTTGATATTCTCAAAGCCATTGAAAACATCATGGACTTAGCAGGGAGAAGACAACCATGAAAACACTGATTGAAAGTAATCGTATGGGCTATGATGTGCTGGCAGAAGTAAAAGTATTCTATGACCGAATGGGCAATACGCTGGTGGTTTGGTTTGGCAACCCTCAAGATGAGGTCGAAGCCGAAGAAACCGGTGATGAGGTAATTTTGATGAAAGACCAATACGGTCAAGTGATTGGTTTTGAAAAACTCAATTTTCTATCCCCGACCCAAAACCCTGTGCGCGTTGCCTTTGAAACCGTTACCCTCTAAGTCTACCCTTTACGTTTTGCCCCTATGACCCAGCAACCCACCTACGGCCCCCACAATCCTCACCCCCTTTCTCAGTTGCGGACGGAGTTGGTGTGGGAGGGCAAGTATGACGAGTATGGCGATCGGCGCGAGGTGGATATTGCCGGGTGTGCGATGCCCATGCAGCGGATTGAAAGCATTGATGAACCGCGACGGGCAGCGGCGGCGACGGGGCAGTTAGAGTTGTTTGAACAGCAAAACCCGAAGCAGGATGACTTTAGAAATCGGTTGATTTGGGGCGACAACAAGCTGGTGATGGCATCGCTGTTGCAGGAGTTTAAGGGCAAGGTGGATCTGATTTATATTGACCCGCCGTTTGATGTGGGTGCGGATTTTTCAATGAGTGTGGCGATCGGGGATGAGCAGGAAGCCGTTCAAAAAGATCAATCTACGCTTGAGATGGTTGCTTATCGAGATATGTGGGGCAAAGGTCGAGATTCTTACCTTCAAATGATGTATGAACGACTAACTTTAGTACGAGAACTACTTAGCGATCAGGGAAGTATTTTCGTCCATTTGGATTATCACGTCGCTCATTATGCCAAAGTCTTGCTTGATGATATTTTTGGTTTAGATAACTTTCGCAGTGAAATTATCTGGAAAAGAATTTCTGCTAAAAATGATTCAACTCAAGGAGCAAAAGGATTTGCTATCAACTGGGATGTGATCTTCTTTTATTCAAAAAGTGAGAATTTCTTCTGGAAGCAACTCTATACAGAATTAGATGAAGATTACAAACAAAATTTTTATAAATATGTGGAGCCGGATACTGGAAGACGCTATAGATTAGGTGACTTAACAGCACCAGGACGAGGAACTAGAGGACATCCTGAGTATGAGTTCTTGGGAGTCAAAAGATTCTGGCGTTACAACAAAGACAAGATGGAGCAACTTTATTTAGAAGGAAGAGTTGTTCAAACAAAGCCTGGTGCAGTTCCAGCTATTAAGCGTTACTTAGATGAAAGTCAGGGACAGCCTATTCAAACACTTTGGACAGATATTCCTCCTGTTCAAGGTCAAGCAAATGAAAGGGTTGATTATCCGACTCAAAAACCTGAAGCTTTAATCGATCGCATCATCCAAGCCTCATCCAACGAAGGCGATCTCGTTGCTGATTTCTTTTGTGGCAGTGGCACCACTGGGGCGGTTGCCGAGCGGTTGGGGCGCAGGTGGTTGATGTGTGACTTGGGGCGGTTTGCCATTCACACGTCGCGTAAGCGGCTGATTGAGCTTCAGCGCAAGCTCCACAGTGAGTCCAAACCCTATCGCGCTTTTGATGTCT
>DALYGI010000028.1:13138-18841 GCA_031971595.1 Prochlorotrichaceae cyanobacterium CTOTU29312 | reverse complement strand
TCTTCAAGAGTTCATCTAAACGGCTCACCATACGGGCGGTAAGTTGCTTAAAATCTGCGTCAAACTCTCGATCGTTATTGGTGACGATCGTATTGATTTCGGTAGCAATATACTGGCGTAATTCTTGACCAATTTTCTGTAGATCTTGGTTCAGGCGCTCCAGTTCTTTCACCTTCATACTGCCCACTTCTGTAGGTTGATTGTCTAACTCACGCCAGCGGTGCAGATAACATTCCTCTAAGCTAATACAAATGGGCATCAGATCTTCCGCTAAGTTACGATAGAGTTCTGGCCATTTCTCTTCCGCTAAATAATGACGAATGGCAGAATGAAACCCTTGAATGCCGCTATCATAAATCAGTTGATCAATTAAGGGCTTCCCTTGCTCTGACAAAATTCGTACATAGTTTTCGTTGGGGGTTTCATAGCTATTCACCGAAACACGAAAACGATTGGGTGCTAGTTTGCCAGAGTTAGCGCAATACCGATTAAATTCGTTGATAAATTGAGGGGATTCTTCAACCCCATCCAGTCCTTTAATACTGTCCGCAAAAATACTATCGAGCCCAAACCGATCGTTACCGGATGTTTCTAAAATCTGAGTGCCGTAAAACCCTAACAATGCACTGGTTTTATACAACCGAGAAGTGGTGTAAAACTGATTTTGAACCAGACTATCTAGGCGCTGACGAAGTTGGCTATTGTACCAGGTTTCATCAATGCGATTAAAGACAAAAAAGACCCGATCGCGGATCCCTGAATTTTCCTGAGTTAGTTCCAATAAATGGGTCTCTTCACTGGTCATTTCCCCTGCCGATGCAGCTTTTAATACACACACCACGGCGGAGGTATCTGGATCCTCAATTTTCCGGTAGGTTAACTCCGCATCTCGTTTCACAGGGGCATCAATTCCCGGCAGATCAATAATGACGTTGCCATCTTCCAATAAGGGGTGTTCACAGTAATATTCAATACGCTTTAAAACCGCACTGTTAGACCCTCGACGGGCATAGCTCGCCGCTTCCCGCAAGTTCTGAAAGTTAAACTGCTCCATGGAATACACCGCATTGCGATCGTCCGCAATCCGATCGCTGTTTTGCTCGTAGCCTTCCAGCAACAGTTTCAGGGCATTTGCCTGCTTCGCCTTCTCCGACTTACTTTCTCCCCCTTCTTCCTTAATAATCTTGTTACACCACTCCTTCATCAGGGTCAGACTGCCGGGATTATTTAACCGAAATTCCGTCTGTACCCCCAAGCGCTGGGACAAAACGATCGCCTGCTCCTGTACCTCCGTTTTACTCAGAAAGGTGAGGACAACTTGCTCCCCTTGACCCGCCTCAGGATAGGCAATATAGCACTCCGTACCCGTGGCGTGACCTTCCGCACTGTACAGCAACTCCCGCCCTAATAAAGCATTAATCAACATGGACTTACCGGCACTAAACGCCCCCGCAAAAACGATCTCAAATCGGGGATCCATTATTTTGCGTAAAGCAGTCCGAACCGCCACCGTATCCGTTCGATTTCGTAAACTGGGTTCATCCTCTAACAGGGAAAATAAAACATCGAGATCATCCGCTAAAGATTGGCACTGAGGGATTTCCTGTCTCATAGCATCTCTCCATCCATTTGATTAGATTAATAACTCTAAATCATATAATATTTGGTAGCCCTGCCATACCTAATTTTTAATCCCATTTCTCAAAATCACGGCTCTTCTCAATGGATCCTCCTCCGCAAAAATCTCCTAAATCGATCGGTGATCACGGGATGTACAAATAGTGATCTCGATCGGCAACAAATCCTGAGATAGACTTTTTCTCCACCGGTTTAAATTGAACAGCTTTCCCCGTATTTCTAACTATTGCTCCCTGTTCTTAACTATAGTTAAATCACTTAGAGCGATCGTTATGGGAATTGCCACAAATGAAATCACCTAAATGAGATCACCCAAATCAGACTAGAATAGTCAGACCTATCCTTGTTCCGTGCAGGACTCTCTCCCTCGATTCATCATGTTAACGCTTGACTCAGACGTGACCCCTTCCGATCGTTTAGAAGATTCCTTAGATTCCGATGCCCTCGTCATTGCAGGACGAACCTTCCACTCTCGCCTCATGACCGGCACCGGCAAGTATCGCAATTTAGAAGAAATGCAGGGCAGCATCGCCGCTAGTGGTTGCCACATTGTCACCGTGGCCGTGCGCCGCGTACAAACCCAAGCCCCCGGCCACGAAGGCCTCGCTGAAGCGATCGACTGGAGCAAAATTTGGATGTTGCCCAACACCGCAGGCTGTGCTACTGCTGAAGAAGCCATTCGAGTGGCCCGCCTCGGTCGTGAAATGGCCAAACTCCTCGGCCAAGAAGACAACAACTTTGTCAAACTAGAGGTCATCCCCGATTCTAAATACTTACTCCCCGACCCCATAGGCACCCTGGAAGCCGCTGAACATCTAGTCAAAGAAGGCTTCGCCGTCCTGCCCTACATCAACGCCGACCCCCTCCTGGCCAAACGGCTAGAAGAAATCGGCTGTGTCACCGTCATGCCCCTCGGCTCTCCCATCGGTTCCGGCCAAGGGCTCCGCAACGCCGCCAATATTCAGATTATTGTGGAAAATGCCCACATTCCCGTAGTGGTAGACGCAGGCATTGGCACCCCCAGCGAAGCCGCCCAAGCCATGGAACTGGGAGCGGATGCCTTACTGATTAACACCGCCATCGCCCAAGCCCAAGACCCCCTAAAAATGGCCCGGGCCATGGGGTTAGCAGCCCTCGCCGGTCGATTAGCCTATCAAGCCGGTCGTATCCCCATCAAAGCCTACGCCAGCGCGAGTTCTCCCCTGACAGGGCGCATTGCTTAGAGTTTAAAAGAGGGTTCGGGGAATTATCAGTCCGAGCCCTTTAGGGTTCATGGCCGGCCAACCAATGGATCAGATCTTCTATCGCATCAAACTCTAGCAACGCTTCACCCAACTCTTCTAACAGCAACAACGGTAATTTCTCTAACCGCAACTCTAATTCCCGTGGCATCACTTGGGTCGCATCCAAAGCGATCGTTCCCGATGGTAACAACCCTAGTCGCCGCCGGAGCATCCGCAAGACTAGCTTCAGAGCTTCTTCGTTTAACCCCTCCTGGCGACCCTCCTGACGGCCTTCCGCAAGAATTGCCTGATATACCGAAGACTCCCGCATAGTATCTCTCCTGAGGATAGAACGAACTCTAGGTGCAAAATGAGATTCTCCGACTGCAACAAGGCGAGGCTATCGGTATAAATCGGATCGGCCAGGAGTTCCGTGGATTCTAGAGTCGTTAAAACGATCGTTTCCCCCAGTAACCACTCCACAATATCCGCTGTGAATTCTTCAACTAAAACTTTACACGTATTATCGTATTGTGCCATACTAACAAGTTTCTATTCAGAAGTTTAATTCTGACACACCTTTAGCGGTGAGGGGTCAGACTAAGTATGATTTATTTCTAGTCCCCACTTCCCTAACACCCTGGAAAAAAGTCTCTAGCTGGTCTCTAGCTTTCTCTAAATTCCCTCTTTCCTATGCCCCTCCCCATTGTTGCTGTTATTGGCCGACCCAATGTTGGCAAATCTACCCTGGTCAACCGGATTGCTGGCGATCAAGAAGCGATCGTTTTTGATGAGCCGGGAATCACCCGCGATCGAACCTATCGGGATGCGTTCTGGGGCGATCGGGATTTTCAAATTGTGGATACGGGGGGGCTGGTGTTTGATGACGATACGGAGTTTTTACCCCTGATTCGGGAGCAGGCGTTGCTGGCCCTAGCAGAGTCCGCCGTGGCGATTTTGGTGGTGGATGGCAAGGCGGGGTTGACCGCAGCGGATGAAACGATCGCCCAGTGGTTGCGCCAACAGCCGGTGCCAGTGATCTTGGCGGTGAATAAGTGCGAGTCCGTGAGTCAGGGGCTTTCCTTGGCGGCGGAGTTTTGGGGCTTGGGATTAGGGGAACCCATCGCCCTGTCGGGGATTCATGGCAACGGCACCGGGGAGTTATTGGATGCGGTGATTGCCCATCTGCCCAGTGTGGCGGAATTAGAGGCGGAAACGGAAATTCGGGTGGCGATCGTGGGGCGACCTAATGTGGGTAAATCCAGTTTACTCAATGCCCTGGTGGGAGAATCCAGAGCGATCGTGAGTCCGATTTCGGGTACCACACGGGATGCCATTGATAGTTTGGTGGAGCGTGATGGCAAACGGTATCGGCTAGTGGATACAGCAGGTATTCGGAAGAAAAAACAGGTGGATTATGGCCCGGAATTTTTTAGTATTAACCGCGCTTTTAAGGCCATTCGTCGATCGGATGTGGTCTTATTAGTTATTGATGCCATTGATGGGGTAACGGATCAGGATCAAAAATTAGCGGGACGGATTGAAGAAGACGGTCGGGCCTGCATCATTATTGTCAACAAATGGGATGTGGTGGAGAAAGATTCCCACACCATTTATGACTACGAAAAAACCCTTTACGATCGTCTTTATTTCCTAGATTGGGCGAAAATGCTCTTTACCAGTGCCCTTACCGGCCAGCGGGTTCCCAAAATTTTAGAATTAGTGGATGAAGCTGCCGAACAACATCAACGCCGAGTCACCACTTCCGTGATTAATGAAGTCTTAGAAGATGCCCTAGCCTGGCGATCGCCCCCCACCACGCGACAAGGGAAACAGGGGCGAATTTACTACGGTACTCAAGTGCGAGCCCAGCCCCCCACGATCGCTTTGTTTGTGAATGATCCCAAATTATTTAAAGACACTTATCGCCGCTACATCGAAAACCAATTTCGTCAAAGTTTGGGCTTTCAAGGAACCCCCATTCGGTTTTTATGGCGAGGTAAAAATCCCCGTGAAGTAGAGCGATCGTTAAACCGAGCCACCCGCGTTAAAGCCTAGGTTGGATGTAATTCTGTCAGCCCATGGGACAGGAGTTGAGGTTGAGCGATCTGAACCCTAACGGTATCAAAGCGATCGTCTCCGGGACGGTAGGACAGAATTTCCAGACCGATCGCTTCTCCGGTGGTTTCGTCTTTAATCAAAATCAGTCCATTATCCAGTTCAGTACAAATCTGATTTTTGCGAGGGGATTGCCAGAAAATTGTCAAAACTTCTGTTTCCGGTTCATAAAACACATTTACCTGAGCCATTGTTTATTTAAAGACCAGTTCTGAATGTTCGGTTTGATAAGAGCGATCGTTTTGAACAGTAGTGGTTGTAAATTCCTGAAAAAGCTGAACAAAGAAGTCCCAGGGATCTCGATCGCTGGGGCAAGCTGCGAGAATAAGTTGATCCCAGTATGGGTGGTTTTGAGATGGAAATTGTTGCTGGAGCCAGGTGGGGAATGTGGTGAATGCCTCTTCCTGATCAGTGGCCGAAAGTCCCTGTTGGCGGCGGGCGAAGGTGTAACCGGCCAGGAACGTGCGAAGGTTGCTGAGGGAAGGATGTCCCAGATACATGGCGGGACGCTTGCAGATGTTGTGGATCAAATCGTAGAGATCGAGCATTGCCATTACCTTCAGAATGTGGATTCCGTAATCTTAAAATCTTGCCCTAGATCTTGCATCGGAGAGTAGAAGTTCTTAAGCCATTGTATCCGAGGAATTCCAGCGGGATGAAGATTATCGAAAACAAGTTCTTCCTGATCAAGTTGCAGGGCAATGGCTTCGTGATAACCGTTGAC
>DALYGI010000028.1:0-13038 GCA_031971595.1 Prochlorotrichaceae cyanobacterium CTOTU29312 | reverse complement strand
CCAATCTCCCGTGCGATCCGGAGGGGAGTATAATGATTGTTCATGGATTATTGTCCACTTATTTAAGCTAACCTACTTAGGAGTCAACAAGGTGCTTTCAATATAGCTATAAGTGTTTTGACTAAGATTGTTTTTTAAACACATAGCTATAATTTCATTCGCATAAATATATTGTAATAAAATATTGATTTGTGAATCCTTTAAATTAAAATCACAAGGAAGCTCATGATTTTCAATAATATTAAGCTTTAATATGTTTTTCCAATATTTTCTATTAGTATTTGTCCATGTTAAACAAGCATTTAAGTCCTCATATGGATTAGGTAGATCAGATAAAAGAATTTCAAATTTTTCTTTTGATTTATTATTTCCTAACTGTTCTGCTAAAAGCTTACAGAGATACACTAAAAGATATAAATCTCCCAAAAGAGTATCAAAACTTTTCTCATTTATTGTTAAAGACAACATAAGTGCTAGAGCAACATCTAATGCTATCTCAAAACTAAAAAACAAGGCAAGATTAAGCACATAAAAAAAGTCATAAATTCTTGCTTTTTCTAGAGCAAAACACAAGAACTCTTTCAAGGGAGAAGCATGCACAACAGAAAATAATATTGCATTTTCCCGAGAAATATTTAAATCATCTCTTAGATTAGGATCAAGTGCATGAAATAATTGTTCCCTCGTGAGCGGAATAATATTATTTATGCGTGCAAACATATATATGTAAAATGCTCTAACAGCATTCTTTTTGTATTTAGTATTAATAGATTCTACTTTTCTATAAATCCAACTAATAAGATTTTCAATAGATGAATCTTTTTTCAAAATTATATCAGTATTTTTCTTGAGATTAATTACTAAATCATCGGGATTATTAGATAACTCTATTGCCATTGAAAATACTTCTTTCCAGTGTTGTTTGTAAAAATTATTAGCAATTATCTTGTTATAAATCTCTATTTTGGATGAATCTTGACAAGAGCAAATATGTTTAGCTACCAAAAATTCTTGAAAGGTTAAATGTGAGAAAGACCATATTTTATTTGCTCTTTCAATTAATAGTCCATGTTGAACTTGAATCTGATTTAAGACATATTCACTATCTATTGATTCAATATTAAGATGTTGACAAATGCATTTTATTAGCTCGTCAAATTCAAATAAAATATATTGATCTTTCTGAAATTTAGTAACTGCCAAATACATAAGTAAATCTAATTTCTCATTAAGACACAGATTGTAATAAATATTCTCTCGTTCAATAGATTTTGATTTATCCCAGTCTTTGAGAAGTAACTCTATTGCTTCTTTGTATAAATTAGAACGTTTGGAATAAAATTTTTTCTTGTAATAAAAGACTAGGCAGGCTAAACTCAGTAAAATTGGTGTTGAAATTATCTCAAGAATTCGTTTATTTTCATCATTAAATAGATTTAATATAAATTTGTTGGAAAGAGACTCAGCTTCTAATATATCATCACAAACAACTTTAAACCATTGATCTGAAAATGACTTAACTTGAGATTCACTCAAATCGGCAATTTCAATATATTGGAATTGCTCAAGCTTTGAGTCTATATTTTGCAGACGACAGGTGATGATTATTAACACGTCAGGATATTTATTAGCAAATTTTTCAATTTGTTTTTTAATTGTAATTTTATATTTTTCCTCAACTTCATCTACTCCATCTAATAAAATCAAAGCACACCCATGTTCAAAAATTAATTTTGCCTGCCATTCCATTATTCCAAAGTGATTTTCTTGAATGTATTTTTCTAAAGAATAGGAAAAATTACGAAAACCTTCATCTCGTAATGCAATAAATATAGGTATGCGTTCTGGGAAAATTTTGCCTGAATTACACTCGACTATGATACGCTTGAGTAAAGTTGTCTTTCCAGATCCTGGTTTACCTAAAATCATAAAATTATGATTATTGCTAACTATTTCCAACCATGAAAATCTTTTTTCTTGACTACCTGTACCGATTCGATCAAGATTTTTCCATGTAGGATTGTAAATAAACTCTTCCCATAAGTCAGCTATTTCTAATCTTCGACTACTATTCAAAGATGTTAAAATATTAATGTCAATAAATATATTTTGTAAGAAGAAGTAAGAGTCTCGTCCCCAAAGCCTCACTTTCCCGTAAACTTTTTCAATCTGATTCTTATTCTTAGAACGTATTTCTTGAACTAAATTTTTGATTGAATCACTCAAAGGGAGCGTTGGGGTGCTAAGTGGGGTAGCGATCGGCTCTGGATCCACTACCCCTGGGCTTTTTTTGCTTGTAACGACTCCACCGCTTTGCGAAGTCCCTGCACCACATTTAAAAATGCGTCATCCCGATCGTCCCATTTGGTGACGGGTTTGCAGTCTTTGGGTAAACCTTGCAGCTTGCTAAAGGGCGTTTCCTGCCAATCGCAGGGCTTCAGGATAATGGGAATCACACAGGCAGTTCCCGCATCATGACGATCGATCGCCCGCTGCATTTCCAGATCAAAACAGTAGTCCGAGGCCAGGAACCGGGGCGTAATCAACAGCAAAATAATTTCCGCCGCTTCCAAGTTGGCCTTAATTTCCTGATCCCACTCGGCCCCCGCTTCAATGTCTCGATCCTGCCAGGCTTTGATTTTGTCCTGCCGTTTTAAGGTTGCCAAATGTACCACCAGTTCATCTTTCAGAGCTTCATCCGCATGGGCATAGGAAATAAACACACTTAAGGGCGATGTATTCATGGTTGTAACTGGGGGTGAGGTTGCAGGCGTGGGCTGTTCAAGACGTTGATAAATCTGCGCGATAGGCAAAACACACTGACTCCGCACCGCTGGATCCAGATCGGTTAAGGCGGCATAGCAGAGGACTTGGATAACCTGAAGTTGAACCTGCTCCAGTTTACCCAGAGCCAGGGCAGCACTGCACCGCACTTGAGGCACAGAATCTTCTAGCAACAGTACACAAAGGGTATCGATCGCTAACTCAATCCCAATTTGATCGGATTTAAGCGCCACAAGCATAATCTCCCAATGCTTCGATCGCTTGGATGCGGCGCTGTGGATCAGCATCCTGAGTTTGTGCTAGGAGGGTCTGAAGGTCTGGGGATATGGGCAATGGGTGGGCAGCAAGATGGTTTTTAATCGGTGTGAGGAGTTGCGATCGTAGATCTTCAAGGTTCAGTTGAGGATAGAGAATCAGTCTGAAATAGGCTTTTCCTTCAATCTGTTCCAATTCAAAGCTTTGGATTTGTTGCGATCGGTACAACAATTCCACGCCATATCGCACTGCTTCACTGTAGGGAATCCTCAAAAACGATCGCCCCTGTTGATAGGCTTGAGCTAGACATTGAAACAGTTCAACAATTCCTGAAACCCTTACCTCAAAAAACTCTGGTTCCTTACCGTTACTCTCAGTGAGTCCCTGCAAGGCTTCAGGTGCAAGCAACTTCCCCCTTTCCTGCTGATAAGGCTGCATTTCCCGTTGTTTTTCCTGTACCAGCAAGCGTAACCGAGCTTTTTCTTCCATTGGAGCCAGGGTCAGGGCTTTTTCTAACCCCGCAAGTTGTTCCTCTAGGTTTGCCAGAAGTTGATTCAAATGGGCAAGACGATCCATAACATCACCCGCAACACCGCAGTTTTATTCTACAGAACGATCGCGGTTCTGATGCGCTTTAAACTCTTGCCATCGGGGCTTCTGCTTTAAGCCAACAAATCTGCTAGGGGAACGCTAAAACCCGTTAGCACCGCACTGGTACTCACCGCATCATGACTCTGCACTAGCGTCTGAGCCGTTGCAGTAATGGCCAACACCCAGCCACTATCAGGAAAAACTAACCAAATTTCCTGCGCTTGGGATTCTAAGTATTCTCTCACCTTTTGAAACACCTCCTCTGCGCCATCATTGGGGGAAATAATTTCTGCCACAAACGGGAAACTATGGGGCAACACCTTAAAATCGCCCTGCTCTGTCACCTGCGCCGCATCCAAATAAGCCACATCGGGACAGCGCACTCGCCCTGTGGTGCGACAACTGGTTTCCACATAGACCTCGCCGCCTTCTCCATTGAGAACCAGGTGATTCCGCAAATAATAGGCAAGTTTGGCTTGAATTCGTCCGGTTTTGGCAGTCATTCCCGTTTGTTCCACTAGTTGTCCATTGATCCACTCCACCCGTTTCAGCGGATTGGCTACAAAGTCTTCTAAAGAGGGCGGTTTTAGGTTTGCCAGAGTCAATACGGTTGGCTCAGAACGATCGTTTTGAGCTTCAATTTCCTCGATTTCTGATGGGAACAACGTTTGCTCCCCGAAGCGATCGTCTAGGGAAACCGCTTCGGTTTTGGTGGGCTTGGTTTCTAGGGCAATCACCATGTCTCAATCTCCCGGTTAGGTGGGTAATGTGGGGTTATTCGATTTTCATAGACCATGGACAGCGGCAATGCCTTAAACAGATCAAGCCTGAACCTCCCCAAGGATCAAACTTGTACCTCCAAGAGCGATGTTTATCTGTTCCATGGTATCTGACTCTCCAAAATATGCCTGCGCTCCACAATAGGCAACTTCAGAAGTTCATACAGTTCTAAGGGGTCATTGGATCTAGAGCCAGGAGTTGATTCAAATGGGCAAGACGATCCAGAAGGTTAGCCGAAACACCGTAGTTTTATTCTACAGAACGATCGGATTAAAGCCCATATTTCTTGAAGTAACCCAGGGGAATCTGTTGATCCCTCCTGAGTTTTCGATCGGTACAATCATTCCACCGCAGGAAATCTGCAAAAATGTTCTAATCCTGAGCTTTTGGAGTAACGCCTGCTCCTTGAGTTTGTTGGTTCTGATTCTTCTCCGCATTACTGCTTTCTTGAACCCGTTTCAGATGGATACTATTCACCTGGTTAATGTAGTTTTCAATAGCCTGACTAGCACATTGTAACTGTTCCTTGGGATCGGATATATCTAAGGGCGGACGATAATTTTGTGTGACCCCTAAAATAAATTTCTCCTGCTCTGCTTCCAGTAACTCTACCGTTGCATTGGCAGCAATCCAGTTTTCTTGGAAGGGAAACGAGGTGACAATACTGGCAACGATCGAGGCGATAGCCGGAAAAATCACAGGCAGCCATCGTGCCCAAGAATCAGCGGTTTGTAGCTTATCTACTAAGACTAAAATGGGAGTTACACCGGAAAATAAAATGGTCGTCATTTGCAAAATATAGTACAAATTCCGACAAATACTTCGGGTCTTTTTGTAGTCATCAATCAATTCTTGGGAATACCGTAAGGCCTTTTGTCGAGCCGCAAGGATGGTGGGCTTCAGGGTGTTGACTAAGGTGGTAGACCAAATCTCTGCCCGCTCTTGAAGATAGGCATCCTGTTGAAGTTGGGCAATACGGACGGATAACTGACGATTGATGAGGATAAAAATCAGTGCCACTCCGAAGACAATTCCACTGGATAATAAGAGGGCTTGAGCCAGGGATGAGGTGAGGCTATGATTCCATTCTAATAAGAGAACTAAAATCCCTAGAACGATGAAACCTGCTAGGGCTAAATATTCCATTAGTTTTAAGACTAGCGGAAAGCGAGGGGAGCGAGGGGGAGAGATAACAGGCTGTTCCTCAGGGGTAGCAATTAGATCTGTTGAACTCATGGTAAGTTTGTCCAAAACGCCATCCCTGCCATAGTATTATAATCTTTGTCAGTAGGTAAAGTAGGATCAAGGAGTTAGTCCATGCCCACGGAAACCGAGCAACGAATTTTAGATGCTATTGCAGGCGTGCAATTCAATGTGAATGCCCTTCAGGAAGATGTGAACACTCTCAAGAGCGACGTGAACACCCTCAAGGGCGACGTGAGTACCCTCAAGGGCGAGATGACCTTGATTCAGGCTGATGGTCAGAGACGGGACGATCGCTTAACACACTTGGAAAAGACGGTAGACAAAATCGATCGGGATGGAGAGCGCTTTAACGATCGCTTTTTGAATTATCAAAGTTCCATCGATCGCTTGATCAATTTATCGACTTCCCTGATTGCCAGCGCAACGATCGCTGTAATCGTGGGGATGATTTTATTCATTGTCAAAAAATAGAATTTATCCGTTGCATATTGACCTTGTTGCTATGGATTGGAAACCCTACCCCTGTGCCTGAAACCTATGAATCTCGATTGTCGCACCCTCAACACGCTCTGGGCATCGGTATTGGTACAAACTTTGGCGGGATTGGGGTTGCGCTATGCCATCATTTGCCCCGGTTCCCGATCGGCTCCGTTGGCGGTGGCGTTTAGTCAATGCGAAACCCTTGAAGCTATGCCGGTTTTGGATGAACGATCGGGGGCGTTTTTTGCCCTGGGCTTGGCGAAACGTTTAGGGCAACCGGTGGCGCTGGTGTGTACCTCTGGCACGGCGGGGGCAAATACCTACGGCGCAGTGATTGAAGCGGCTCATACGGGGGTTCCGATCCTCCTGCTCACTGCCGATCGTCCGCCGGAGTTGCGGGAGTGTCATGCGGGACAAACCATTGATCAACTCAAACTCTTTGGCCATTTTCCCCGCTGGCAGATGGAACTGGCTCTGCCGGATGAGGGATGGAGCGGTGGCGATGTCCAAGTCTCCCACCTGGCGTACCTGCGCCAGACCCTGATCCAAGCCTGGGAACGATCGCTTTACCCCGTGGCGGGGCCGGTTCACCTCAATTGTCCTTTTCGGGATCCCCTGTCTCCTCACCCGGATCCGAAGATAGCCCCATTAGCGGCATCCCCTGCTCTCCAAGCGTTTGCCGCAACATCCCAGCGGGTACTCGATCGTTGTCGGTTAGGGAAGAGTAGTCCTAATCTAGATTTTTCTGTCCCAGAGATGGGTTCCCAGGAAACCCTATTGATGCTAGTGGGGCCGGTTCAGCCCCAAGATCCCGATCGCTTTATTGAGGTCATTGCCCATCTGGCCCAAGCCTTTCACTGTCCGGTGCTAACGGATGCTCTTAATCCCCTGCGAAATGCGGAAAGCCTGCATCCCTATGCCATTACCACCTATGACTTTATTCTACGGCATCTGGCACAAGCTCAGACCCTCTGCCCTGCGGTCATCCTCCAGATTGGGGAATTGCCCACCAGTAAAACCCTGCGGCAGTGGCTACAACAAACCCCAGTTCTACGCTACGTGCTGACGGATGGCCAGCCTGATAACTTTGATCCCCTCCACGGGCCGGTGGTTCACCTACGGGGTAGTCTCGATCGTTTAGACCCCTTAATCACTGGGAAAATGGGGGAACCCAGCCCCCAACGACGGCACTATCTCCAGACCTGGCAGACCTTGGATCGGCAGTATCGCGCCCAGTTTCAGGAAATATTCAGCACTTTAACGGATCTGCGGGAACCCAAAGTGGCTTGGCTATTGTCCCAAACGTTGCCCCCCCAGACCCTGCTCTTTGTGGCCAATAGTACCCCCATCCGGGATATGGAGTGGTTTTGGCTACCGGAATCCCCTCGTCCCGTCCAACCTTTTTTTAACCGAGGCACCAACGGCATTGATGGCACCCTCTCCACCGCCTTGGGATTGGTTCACGACAGCGATCGTCCGGGGGTATTGCTCACGGGAGATTTAAGTTTATTACACGATACCAATGGTTTTTTACAGCGATCGTCCTTTCGGGGGAGTTTAACGATCGTTTTAATTAATAACCAAGGAGGAGGCATTTTTGAACTGTTACCTATTGCCGATTTTGATCCCCCCTTTGAGACCTTTTTTGCAACGCCACAAGATATTGATTTTGCCGATCTGTGCCAGACCTATCGCATTTCCCACAGCCTAATTCAGACCTGGGATCACTTGAAAACCCATCTTGAACATTTACCATCTCAAGGCATTCAGGTATTAGAAATCAGAACCGATCGGCATAGTGATGCTGCGTGGCGTAAGCAGATCTTTGCAAACGCAACAAAAGCTCCTGGCTAAAAGATACTTCATGGATCCTACCCCTAAGTAGACGGGAGAAAATAAATCGTGCTAAAAATGCCTAAGACTCTTGTTTTGCCTGATCTCCACCTCAGGATAATTACCCCCACCTCGTTAAAACTGAGGCTGTACATTATTTTATGTAAATGGCAAACTACTGACCTTTAAATAAAATAACATCACCATGGTTATATACCTCTTGAAACTGGTCTAACGTTCTTAAGTAATTGACCAAACTTTTGTGAGTTTCTAAATCGCTTCCCCATCCAGGATAATGCCCATTGAGAAGTACATAGTCGTAATTATAACGCTCGATTTGAGAAATATCCATTGTCTTGAGTGTCTGGTGAATAACTGATCGATGTGAGAGATGGGGTGCAATATTTGCGATCGTTAAAACGCTACCAGATGAATTAATTAATTGAATTGCTTCTTGAGTCTCATCAATACTCTCCCAATATGATAAATAACGAGTCCAAAAATATCCTGGTTTTGCCAGAGCAAGAAAGCTAATTATAATCCAGATAAGAATACTTTTTCGAGTTTTTATAAAGCCTTTTTGCTGTAACAAAGCATCAATCACAGTCAGTATAAAAAATGGCAGGATGGGCAATGAGTACTGATGGATTAAATCTCGTTGAGTACTTAGATTAGACAGCAAATTTAGCCCCAGTTGTGGGAGTATCGGTAGGAGAAATTTGCAGGAACTACGACTCAGACACCAGAGAATAGGAATAATTAATAACAGCAAGTATTCCAAACTAGACCAAGATATTAATTGACGAAGAACAAGATCAGGTTTGAAAAAAAGATTATAAATGATTTGAAATACTGAATCTCCCAAATAACTATAACGTCCTACTGCTGCATGCTCTCCACCTGTATAGTAGGGAAAAATTACTTGTGTTGTAAATATGAACCAAGTAATACTTAATCCTGTAACTAAGATACCGTAATACCTTGGTCGCTCAAAAACAATGAGCCAAAGACCAAAGGCTATTAATGTTAAAGCCAAAACCGCTTTTGAACTAAGAATTAAAATGATCCAGCCTAAAAAGTTAACAATCTTTTTTGATCGCAAGGCAAGAAAAGATCCAAAAATTCCAGGAATAATTAAAACATCTGGATGAAAGTCAAAGAGATTAACATTAAAAACTAGGGGATAGAAAAGATAGCTAAGGGCAACGACTGAAGCATGAGATGAGGAAAGACCAGATTGAACTGATAATTGCCACGCTAAGGGAATTCCTAAGGCTAGGCTCAATGCTTGAACTGCAAATAGCCAATGTACATCAGGGTAAATTTTATAAAGAATAGCGATCGGATAAAAAATAATTGATGCGTGATCTCCTAAAATATGAAAACCCATAAATGTGCTAATGGGAGGTAGATCTTTACTAATCAGATAAACGGCCTGATCAAAAATACCTAAGTCAAAAGCTGTGGATTGAAAAAGGGCATGCCGGAGGCTACTGCAAATGAAAAAGGTAGTTGCTGCTCCAAATGTCCACACCCAAAGCGATCGGGGAATATCGTAATTCAAGGTAGGGGAAGATGAATTAAAAGCCATCAAGAAGTTTTAGATACAGTTTTGAATTTATTTTATGATTTTAGGACAGGTGCGATCGTCTCACCGTAAACTGGAGTGAGGTAAGCCCCCCTAACACGGATTATAACCTCGTCTAAATTAACTCCCTCGGCATCACCCCTTACTAAATTGGTGGGAAGCAGTTACAATTCTTAACATCCTGGAATAAGTTTCCCTCACTTCACTCATTGAGTAAAATTTTATCCATCAACCTTCCTCTTTCCACGGAGATCTGCAACCGGCATGTCCTGGATTACCTTGCTCCAACCTAATCTCATTGTCCAAGGCAATATCCTTGCATTGACCCCCGATCGGGTGGCTGAGCATGGCTTACGCGGTTTAATTTTGGATGTGGACGAAACCTTACTGCCCGCCTCTGCTGGTGAGGTGTCTCCTGAGCTAAAAGCCTGGATTGAAGCATTTCAACCCAATATTAAACTGTGGCTCGTGACCAATAACGTTAACCTTCCCCGGATTCGCCGCATTAGTGAGGAGTTAAAGGTTCCTTTTTTTGTGGGGGCTGCCAAACCCTCCCGACGGAAACTGCGGAAAGCAGCTGAAGCCATGAATTTACCCGTGGAGCAGTTGGGGATTGTGGGCGATCGTCTCTTCACGGATGTGTTGGGGGGCAATCGTCTTGGACTGTTTACAATCCTAGTGGATCCCATTTATGCTAGCCCCCATCCGAAGAGGCACCACCCCTACTGGGTACGCCGGTTGGAGTTGTCCCTGTCCCGATTGTTAGGGATGAAAATCCAATAAATGCGGTTTACCAGGGTACAATATGCTTCTGTAACTTTAGTTACATTTTGTTTTATGCTAACTTCCAAACCCATTCTAACTGAACTTCTGAACCTTCCCGGTATTGACGTAGAAGATTACTGTCTTGAAGCCAGCCATATTACTCTAGATGTTGAAGTACACGCCTGTGAAGCAGTGTGTCCTCGTTGTGGAAATCTTAGTACTCATTTACATCAAAATCATCTTTATCCTGTACGAGATCTTCCCATAATGAATCGTTCTACGACCTTAATGGTAAATCGCCGTCAGTTCAAATGCCATGTCTGTGACAAACCCTTCAGTGAAGAGCTTAATTTCATTGAAAAGCGCAGAAGATTTACAAATCGATTTGAAGAGCACATTATAAAGAATTTAATTATTTCTGGCATCAGCAATACAGCGAGATTATTCGAGATTAGTGAGGATGAGGTCTATTCGATATTAAAGCATATTGGGAATAGAGATATTAATCCAAACTGGAATGAATTGAGAAGGTTAGGAATAAATGAAATTAGCAACAGAAAATTCCATAAAGAATATATCGTAGTATTAGTAGACTTAGATTTGAAAAAGCCTTTAGCTTTTATCGATTCACGAAAGAGAGAGTCAATAGCAAATTTCTTGAAAAGCTTACCAATAGGTGTTTTAGACCGGATAGAGGAGGTGAGTATTGATATGGATATGGATATGGATAGAGCTTATAAATCAGTCGTGACTGAACTCATGCCTAATGCAGTATTAACAGTAGAGCATTCTCATCTGATGAAACAAATAAATGATGAACTAGATAAATCTCGTAGAGAGAAAAAAAAGAACAAGACAAGTTAAGTAGTCCAGGCTAAATAAGGGAATCCATCAACGACGGCAGAATAGGGCTTTCAGCCGATTTAAAGTGCCCATTACTTTGTCTGCTCTACTTAAAGGAAGGAAAAATTTTGTATGGAAATAAACACATCCTTTTAAGAAATGAAAGCGATCTGAATGATCAGGAAAAACTTACAATGATGCTGGTAATGATTTTAAGCAGTTCCTCAAGTTTGTTGAGTAAGGGTTGAAGTCGAGAATTTGGGGCTCTCCTGAAGTTAGAGTGTTAAGGCTTATTAAGATACCCTTGTATTCTCTAGAACCTTTATATAGTGAGGCTTTGAGAAATCGGGCTTGAAAAGTTTTGTATCATAGGCGAACATTTTTCACCCTATTGTCAGGAGAGCCGAATTTGGAACCAGGTTAGATTCACTGAGAAGCAGGATCCAGTAACGGGTTTCACGAGCTTCTTTGAGGGAAATGCTGAGTTTATGGATAAAGTCGGCTGCGCTTTCAGCGGATTGAGATTCTTCAACGTTAGCACCGATCGATGTTCCAGAACGAAGGAGTTGTTGGGCGATCGTTCTGGTAATGTTTGATTGGTTATCAAGGAATTGGCAGAGTTTAATGATGCGTAGTGCAAATTGACGAGTTTGTTGAGTAATGTGCATCCTTTGGAATTAATAATTATAAATTCATAATTCATAATTGGTTGGGGTTACAGTTCACAAGTCTTGATGCGAGAGAAGAAAAACCAACCATTCCACTCATTCACTTCCCACAAATACCCAGTTGCACCAGTCCAGAAAAAACGACCAACGGGGAGGTGTCCTGGTACATGAATACTATTCCAGGTCAGGTCATCATAGTTCTGCCATGAGTTGTTCACGCGCCAACCAACCTCCGTGCCGAATTTTTCCCAGATTTCGTTCCCTGGATATTCGCCGTCTAGTTTAGCACCGCAGCGCACATAGATTTCTTTTTGGACACTGAACCCATAGCGCCCTTGGCTGGCCTGTACCCATAAGCGATCGATCGTTTTTAGGTCTTTTCAGGGAAAATTTAAGAGGTCTTCTTTCCTGAAATAATCGCCTTCTGTTCGACCCACAATCGTGATCATGAGGCGATAGGTTTCCTGGTCGGCTTCTTTCCATTTTTTAGCTCTGAGCAAATCCCGCAGTTTGGTATAGTCTGGCGCATTTTTTTCGGTTTCTAATGGCACACTATCTATGTTCCACCGAGGAGCGTTAGATTGAGGAACAGAAGTTGACCGTTTCAGGAGTGTAGAAATAAAGTCTTCAAAATCTTTCGATTCTTCAGGAAGGGGAAAAGGTGAAGCTTTGGGCGGAATTTGCTCCTCTGATCCTTGAAAAGGGAGGGAACTGGTTTTAGGATTTGCTTCTTTTAGGTTGAGTTCCTGGGCTAGTTTTTGTTCAATACGATCGGCTTGGGCTTTACCGAGTAAAAGATTTTCGTAAATTTCATCTAAACGGCGGCGGGCGCGATCTGTCGGCAAAGTTCCCTCTTTGACGGCTTTCCTATAATAATCTGCATATTTACGGCGCTGGGTTGCCCGGACAAGATAAGGCTGCTGTACCTGATGTTCAATGGTTTTAGCTTCTTCTGGATCAAGCCCTAGACGATCGATCCAAGTCTCTAAACAGTCCCGATCTAGTTCATCTTCGATCGTTCCAGTAAACTCTAAATCTAGCTCTTCATCCAATTCCTGAAAAATACGATCGACCACGTTGCGATATTCTAATTTTGGATCGGGTTTGGGCGATCGAACTAGGGGCAGGTTATACCCCGTTTCGTCGGAAATGATTTTGGGTGGATAGCCTTTATTTTCAATTTCAAAACGGGTTGCTGCGAGTTGAGTCACAAAAGCTTGAAAATCTGCCATGGCCGCCGCCCGA
>DALYGI010000027.1:0-18855 GCA_031971595.1 Prochlorotrichaceae cyanobacterium CTOTU29312 | reverse complement strand
GAAACAGGAATTTTAGCGGTGGTCATGGTTTAGTAGGGAATAGGGAATAGGGAATAGGGAATAGGGAATAGGGAACAGTTTTGAGTTTTGAGTTTTGAGTTTTGAGTTTTGGATTTTGAATTTAGTTCCCCTCTTGGGAGGGGTTAGGGGTGGGTCGGTTTTGAGTTGGTAATAGGGAGTAGGGAACAGTTTTGAGTTTTGAGTTTTGAGTTTAGTTCCCCTCTTGGGAGGGGTTAGGGGTGGGTCAACTTATCAAGTTAGCTGTAAGATTAGAACATCGGATAATAGTGCCTTGCTCACCCCGTCAAAAGATACAATAGAACGACAAAAAAATAACCAATTTAGTCAAAAATTAAGGGAGAGGAGATTGCCCCAACCCTGCCTCAAGTAGCATAAGATACATTTGAGGGCGCTAGCCCTAGACCTTGAGCCTGAAAATGCTAGCCATGCCCTGATTCTACCTTACCCTACCCCCTATATCAGTCAATTATGCCTCATTCCTATCGCTATCAAGTGGGCGGGGCCCTCACGATCGATGCTCCGACCTATGTGGTTCGTCAAGCGGATCAGGCTTTGTACCAGGCGCTGAAACAGGGGGAACTCTGCTATGTGCTCAATTCTCGGCAGATGGGGAAGTCTTCTTTATTGATGCGGACTAAATATCGCTTGAAGCAGGAAGGATTCCACTGTACTGCGATCGATCTAACTCGCATTGGTAGCCATCAAATTACCCCTTTACAATGGTATAAGGGCATTTTTGTTGAACTCTGTCGGGGGTTTGGTCTATTAGGAAAATTTAATTTTAATGAATGGTGGCAAGCCCAAGAGGGGGTTTCCTATGTGCAACGATTAGGCTATTTCTTAGAATTACTCTTAACAGATTATTTTCCCCACGATCGTTTGGTCATCTTTGTGGATGAAGTGGATAAGGTGCTAGGGTTAGATTTTTCCGTTGCAGACTTTTTTGGCTTAATTCGAGCTAGTTATAACCAACGATCGTTAACCCCTGTCTATCGACGGCTAACCTTTGCCATTTTCGGCGTTGCCGATCCCTCCGATCTGATTACAGACCCCTTAACTACCCCGTTTAATATCGGTCGAGGTATTGCCCTAGAAGGGTTCCAATGGCACGAAATTCATCCCCTGATGGCGGGTTTAGAAGCAAAAATTGAAGGGGATGAAACCGCACTGTTTAAGGAGATTTTATACTGGACAGGGGGACAACCCTTTCTTACCCAAAAAGTCTTTAATTTAATCGATCGTCGCCTCAAGGATCAGGGAACCTTATTGTTATCTCAAGGGGCAGAGGTAGACTGGGTAGAAAAATTGGTACGCTCTCGCATTATTGAGAACTGGGAAGCCCAGGATGAGCCGGAACATCTTCGCACCATCCGCGATCGTTTATTGTTTGATGAAAATACCACCATTGGGCTTCTGTCCCTCTACCAGAAAATTCTCCAACAGGATAACATCACCAAAATCCCCACCCTGCCCAACCAAAATAACCGCACGGAAACCGATCTGCTTTTGAGTGGGATTGTCATCCGTCGCCAAGGCTATTTACAACTCAAAAGCCGAATTTATCAAGAAGTCTTTAACGCCCCCTGGGTTCATCAACAACTAACCCTGCGACGACCCTACGCCCCCGCCCTGGCCGCCTGGTGTGAGGCCAAACGTCAAGATCCTCGCCATCTCCTCCAAGGGCAAAGCCTAGTGGAAGCCAAAACCTGGGCAGAGGGGAAAAGCCTCAGCGATTTAGACTATCAATTTTTAGCCCGCAGTGAGGCCCAGGATCGGCAATTTGCCCAAGCCATTTTGGAATCGGAGCGGGCCAGTGCCATCGCCGCCAAACTCGCGGAAGAACAAAAACGGCTCACGGAGGAACAGAAAACCGCCCGCCTCCAACGCTGGTTAATCATCGCCATCAGCATTGCCCTGGTCATTGTTTCCGCTTTGGGGGTCACCGCCGCCACCCAATATCAGCAATCCCTTCAGCGGGAAGTGGAAGCGGTCATTACCTCCAGCGAAGCCCTCTTTGCCTCTAACCAACGGCTGGATGCCTTGGTGGAAGCCATTTGGGCGAAGGAACAGGTTAAAAGCTTGATGCCTCTGGCTCCCCCCTACACCCAGGAACGGGCCGATCGGGCCCTGCGCCAAGCCCTCTATAGTGCGGTGGAATACAATCGCCTTTCCGGCCACCAGGCCAGTATTTTCAGCATTGATTTCAGTCCCGATGGCACCTGGCTGGCCACCGCCAGCGGCGACGGCACCGTTAAACTCTGGTCTGCCCAGGGGCATCTGCTCCGAACCCTGGCAGGCCATGGCTCCGTGGTCTGGAGTGTGGCCATCAGCCCGGATGGGGAAAGCCTTTTAACCGGCAGTGACGATAATCTGGCTAAACTCTGGAGCCGGGATGGGACTTTGCTGACGACCCTCAGCGGTCACCGGGCCGGGATTTTAGGTGTGGACTATAGCCCCGATGGGCAACTCTTGGCCACCGCCAGCGGGGATGGCACCTTACGCCTCTGGAATCGGGAGGGCACCCTGCTGCGGGTCATTCCCCACCGGGCCGGGGTCGGGGTCAGAAGTACGGAATTTTCCCCCACCGGAGACTCGATTTTAACCGCCAGTACCGACGGCACCGCCCAACTGTGGAGCTTAGAGGGGGAACTACTGCACACATTCCAGGGCCATGCTTCCGCCGTGTTTGAGGCCACCTTTAGCCCCAGTGGGGAAACGATCGCTACGGCTAGTGCGGATCAAACCCTGAAACTCTGGGATCGGGAGGGGAACCTCTTGAATACCTTAAGTGGCCATCGCGGTCGGGTCTGGGCTGTTACCTTTAGTCCCGATGGGTTGTCCCTCGCTTCCGCCAGTGAGGATCAAACCATTAAACTCTGGGGCCTGGATGGTCAGCTACTACGAACCTTGGCGGGCCACGGGGCCACGGTGCGGAGCCTGACCTTTAACCCCCAGGGCAGTGTTCTGGCCTCCGCAGGCAGTGAATACGCGGTAAAACTCTGGAAAATGGCCAACCCCCTGCTTACCCGCTTCTACGGTCACGATGGAGGCATCATGCGCGTGGGGTTCAGCCCCGATGGTCAGTCCATTTTCACGGGCAGCGCCGATCAAACCTTGCGCCAATGGAGCCGCACGGGAGACCTACAACAGATTCTTCAGGCTCACAACTCCACGATCGTCGATTTGGGTCTCAGTCTCAACGGTCAAATTATGGCCTCCACCGGAGTAGACGGCATCATTAATATTTGGACTCAAAGCGGGCAATTGCTCACCACCCTCAAAAATGGAGGCTCGAAAACACGGGGCATCGCCGTCTATCCTGATGGTTCCCTGATTGCCGCCGGAGACACGAACGGCAATGTGCAAATTTGGCAACGGGACGGCCAAAAGGTGATCAGTTTTAAAGCCCACGATATTGCCATCTGGGATGTGGCCTTTAGTCCTGATGGTCAGCTTTTAGTTACGGCTAGCGGGGACAATACCGCCAAAATCTGGCACCTGGATGGCACCCTGGAAAAAGTGTTACAAGGCCACAGCGCAGCGGTCACCGGAGCTAAATTCAGCCCTGACGGCCAGTGGATTGCCACCCATAGCGTCGATCGTACCGTGCGCCTCTGGAGGCTGGACGGCGAGCCCCAATACACCCTAGAAGGACACCGAGCCCAAATTTGGGACATAAACTTTAGTAGCGATAGCCAGTTTTTAGCCACCGCCAGCGCAGACAAAACCGTGAAATTATGGACAATTGGGGGCAAACTCCTCAAAACCCTGAACGGACATACCGCCGGGGTGCGGAGTGTGGCCTTTAGCCCCGATGGCCGCCAGGTGGTGTCCGGGGGGGATGATCAGGTGGGCATTATTTGGAACCTGAACCAGATTCTGCCCCTAAATGAACTCACCGCCGCCTGCCAATGGGTGGAGGATTATTTGCAAACCAACGGGGAATGGCAAGGACGATCGCCCAAACGCTCCCTCTGTTTGTCCTGATGCTCTAAGCGTGTGAGCGTGTCAAAATTAGCCCCATTTTTTGCGTTATTTGCTTTAATGAAACCATCAATCTCTCACCTGCCTAGGGGAGGGAAAAAAGCGGTTTCTAACCGGAGATTTCTATGAGTACCCCTCCAGAAGAAAATACCTATCTTCAGCAGGTGCTAGAAGAACAGGCAGCGGTTGATCGGCAGTTAAAACGGAGCAAAGCCCCCGCCCCCCCCATGGCCTTGGCCGCACCAGCCCCCGCCCCCGCCATTCCGGGCATGCTTGGATCTACACATTTACCCACGGGAGGAAAGGCTGTGGATTATCGGATTACCGGGTTTGGTATTTGGAAAAGTGTGATTGTGCCCCCCAATGCCTACACCATTCACACCCGCCAAGGACACCCCCAACCAATTCACATGGGCAAGGGAATTTCTTTTCGCTTTAATCCGTTAACGGATGCCTTTCTCATTATTCCCGCTTCGGTACAAACGATTTTGATCACTGCTAAATGTATCTGCATTGAACGTCAGGGGGTGATGGTTCAAGCCTATGTGCAATGGATTATTGAAGATATTCAAACCGCCTATTGGAAACTGGATTTTTCTGATGTGGAAGATCCCATGGGTATTGTTAATTTACAGTTGAGAGAGCAAGCAGAAGCAGCCATTAAAGATAAGGTGGCCACCTTGAGCATTGATGAGGTACTCAGTGACAAACAGCCTATTATTGAAGAATTAACCCATCGCTTGCAAACCGTAGCGGAAGGCAGTTCAGAAATTGCGCCTTCAGGACGATCGGAGGGGTTAGGGTTAAAAATTGTGACGGTACAAATTAAAGAAGCGGTGGTTAGTTCCACCCAACTGTGGCAAAATTTACAAGCACCCTTTCGGGCAGAGCGGGAGAAGATGGCGCGGTTGGCACAGTTAGAAAGTGAGCGAGAAATTAAGGCACGGGAATTAGAAAATCGTTTGGAAAGCGATCGGAATGAACTCAACGCCACCACTGAAATTGAGGAATTGCGGGCACAACAAGCCCGAATCAAATACGATCGGGATCAGGCGGAAGCTTTACGCCGGAGTCAGTTGGAACAGGAGGCAGAGCGGCGGGTCTTAGCGGAGCAAAATCGCACGGCTCAGGCGCGGAATCAAGCCCAGTTAGATTTAGCATTGCAGGAGTTGGAGTTAGAGCGTCAGCGCATTGCCGCAGAAATTGAGAAAGTGCAAATTCAAATTCAATTGAATACGGTATCGGCTCAGCGCTCCCTGGCCAAGATGAATGCCCGATTAGGGCGGGAAGAATTAGAACATCAGGCTACGATTCGTCAACGGGATCGTTTGTTAGATTTAGACCAGAAACAACGGGACATTGAAAACAATATTTCTGCGGTTCATCTCCAATCCCAATTAATTGAAAAACTACCGGATATTGCGGAGCATTTAGGAGCCCCCAATGAACAACGGACGATCGTGATTACCTCAGAAAATCAGACCGATGCTCTGAACCCACTGATCGGATTTTTTACATCGATCGCCACCCTAACCCAAGAGTTTTTCCAAAGACGATCGGAATCATAATTAATTCATAGGGATGAACTTCCCTTTAGCCTATTTTGGTCTTTTCTCCTAGCAAGAAATAAGTCTCTAGTTCCCCCCGTCCCTTCACGGGAATTTTGCCCCGCGATTCTAGTTCGTAATGATCTTTCAACTGTAAATAAGTGGCTTCCGTAACCTGAATTTTACCCGGTAGACCATGGGACTCCATGCGACTGGCCACATTGACCGTATCCCCCCACAGATCATAGGCAAACTTACGCCGTCCAATCACCCCCGCCACCACGGGCCCGGTGTTAATGCCAATGCGTAATTCAAACCCTTGATGTCGCTCCGTGTTGAATTGGGCTAGGGCAACTTGCATTTCTAAGGCCAAACTAGCAATCGCCGCAGCGTGATCACTCCGTACCAAAGGAATACCTCCCACCACCATATAGGCATCTCCGATCGTTTTAATTTTTTCTAATTGATGGGCTGCCGTTAACTCGTCAAACCGTGAGAAAATATCATTGAGTAGCTCCACTAATGCTACGGGCATAATCTGGGTGGAAAGACAGGTGAAGTAAATCTGCAAATAAGATCGTCACCGCATCAAATTTTTCCGCAATGGCTCCCTCTTCCTCCTTGAGACGATCGGCAATGGATTCCGGTAGGACGTTTAACAATAATTTGTTTGCTTTTTCCTGTTCTCGCCGTAAGGCTAATTCTACGGACTGCCGTTGTTGGATTTCGGTGTAAACCCGATCGAACATTTGGTGAAAAGCCAGAAACACCTCCGTCATTTCATCTCGAACCGCAATTTGATCCTGAGCATTTAACTGGATTGACTTGAGGGTTTCAAAACAGGGCTGAGCGTCGGTTTTTTGAATCACTTCCGCCACTCGATTAAAATCATCTTTGAGTTTGAGAAAGGGGGTGATGATGGTAACCGAAACGATGATTAAGGTACTTCCCGTAACCACCACAGAAATAATCAGAACTGCGACCAAAATTCGCCCCACATAGGCTAACAGGTTAACCTGCAAATCCGATGCATCGTGGCGAATGACTAAAACATATTCATTATTAAAAGGTTCCCCGTACCAGACCACCTCATAGCGCTGACCCCGATCGGTCACTTTGCCAAATTTACTGCTACTCCCCATGGGGGCATTTAAATCAGCGGGCTGAATTGTCGTAGGCTCTCCGAACTGACTGATCAATTGACCATTTGCTGCATATAAAGTTGCCCCCTTAATAATCATGGATGAGGTATTACTTTGTTGCCCAAAACGATCGAATATTTTCCGAAGATCTTGACCTTGCCTATAGTTCTGCGTTGCCGCATCGAAAAGTTCCTGAGACACCTGCTCCTTCCGTAACAGCAACTCGCGGCGACGGTTAAAATAGGAGGGCACCAGGATCACTGCTTCCACCAGCATTAAGCTCAGGAAGACCCAGGCAGCCACACGCCGAGATAACCTCGCTGCCCAGATATTTTTATAGTACTGATAAACTGAATTGATCTTCATTCAAGCACAGAACGATCGTTCAGGACGCGATGCCTTAGGAGCGGATACCGGAACGATACCGCAGAGCGGGAACAGTGTTACGATTCTTAACAAAAAAACCGTCCCCTTCTGGGCTAGGGTAAGAGTTATTCTTAACTAATAATTTTCTCAAATCAGATTGGATCAGGATTTTAGAATGAGTATAAATCTAGCAACGCTACTGCGAGAAGGCACCAAGAAATCCCACACCATGGCCGAAAATGTGGGCTTTGTCAAATGTTTTCTGAGAGGGGTGGTGGAGCCAACCTCCTATCGCAAGCTGGTGGCCAATCTGTACTTTGTGTACAGTGCCATGGAAGAGGAGTTTGAGCGTCATCAGGCACACCCCGTACTCTCTAAGGTCTACTACCCCATTTTGAACCGCAAGGGCAGTCTGGAAAAGGATTTGCAGTATTACTATGGGGCCAACTGGCGGGAGGCTGTAGCGCCCTCTGCGGCGGCTCAGGAGTATGTGGCTCGGATTCGGGAAATCTCTGAGCAACAACCGGAGCTTTTGGTGTCCCATGCCTATACCCGTTACCTGGGGGATCTCTCTGGGGGTCAGGTACTCAAGAAAATTGCAGAGAATGCCATGAACTTAACGGAAGGTGGAACGGCCTTTTATGAGTTTGAAGCGATCGAGGATGAAAAGGCTTTTAAAAATGAATATCGGTCGGCCATGGACAGTTTGCCCATTGATGCAGCCATGGCAGAAGCGATCGTAGACGAAGCCAATGCAGCCTTTGGCATGAACATGAAAATGTTTAATGAGCTAGAAGGCAACCTCATCAAAGCGATCGGGATTATGTTGTTCAATAGCCTCACCCGCCGTCGGTCTGGGGGTAGTACGGAAGCCGCTGAACTGGCCACCGCAGAGCAGTAAAACTGAAGGGGGGGAGAGTTAAACTCTCCACTCCCAGGATCCCGGATCCCCCCCTTTGCAAGGGGGGTGGGGAGTTAAACGCTCCAATCCTAGGATCCCCCCTTTGCAAGGAGGGGGGAGAGTTAAACTCTCCACTCCCAGGATGAGAATAGTGTTTATTGATCATTTTAAGAGTTTAAGAATTTTTCTACATGTCTTCGGGTAGTGGTGAATTAACCCTTGAGCAGGCGATCGTTAACCTTCAGCAAACTGAGGATCCGAGCCTGCGCTACTATGCGGCTTGGTGGTTAGGTAAATTTCGGGTTAGGGTGCCGGAGGCGATCGATGCATTAATAGCGGCCCTAGCAGATGAGGTCGATCGTACTCCCGATGGGGGCTATCCCTTACGGCGTAATGCGGCGCGGGCTTTGGGGAAGTTGGGGCAGAATACCCCCTCTAGAGCCACTGCGGAAGATCAATGCGGGACTGAGAACCCCAGTGCTAAAGCGGACAACGCTACTACAGCGCAAGCCCAGGCGCAGATTGTTCCTGCCTTGATCACCTGTTTAGACTGTAGTGACTATTACGTGCGGGAAGCGGCTAGTCAGGCCCTAGGGGAGCTAAAGGACGATCGTGCGGTGGAACCCTTACGGGCTTTACTGGTGAATGGGGCCATGGATCGGGAACCGTCCCCCGGTATTCCCCATCTCCGCCAACCCTACGACTCTATTATTGAAAGCCTAGGGGAAATTGGATCCACCCCAGCGATCGACTCTATTCAACCTTTTTGTGATCATCCCGTTCCCCGCATTCGCTATGGGGCCTATCGGGCCCTCTATCAACTCACGGGGGAAGCCCAGTACGGCGATAAACTGGTAGCCGCGTTGCAAGAACCAGAACTCCAACTGCGCCGATCGATTTTGATGGATTTGGGAGCCTGTGGCTATTTAGAATCCGTGGAAGCGATCGCCCGTACCCCCGCAGAAAATAGCCTAAAATTAGTAGCTTTACGGGGAATCCTCGCCCAAGAACTGGAAAAACACCCCTGCGGCTCCTCAGAGAAAATCTCTCCTGCGGCCATTCGGGTGATGACGGTGATGGATAGCCTGCTTTAACCTATGGGATCTATGGATTTATGGGATTCCTTTGTGTTCTCTGTGTCTCTGTGGTTTAATCCTGAACTTTCCGGTTTATTTCATTCACGATCCTTACTATAGAAACCAGGGAACCCATCTCAACCCAACATCCCCAAGAATCAAGAATCAAAAAGATTTTTCCTCCAGCCTATCCAGGGACGTTATGCTGCAATTTCAACCCCCAGGTTTCATCCGTCAATCCCTCAGCTTACCCCAGGGTACCCTGGCCTACTACACCCAAGGGGACATCCCCTGGCCTGTGGAGCCATTAGCACAAGCCCCTGTCCTAGTATTTCTCCATAGCCTAGGGGGTGGCTCCTCTGCTTTTGAATGGTCTAAGGTCTACGCTGGGTTGGCGCACCAGTATCGCATTATTGCCCCGGACTTGATGGGTTGGGGGGCTTCCGATCATCCTGCCCTAGATTACCAACTGGAAGATTATTTACAAATCCTGCGGGATTTACTTCAGACCCTAGAAACCCATTGTGCCCAACGCCCCACCGCAATCATTGCCTCCTCCTCCATCGCAGCAATGCTGTTGCGCCTGGCAACGGAAGACCACTGGCAAGATCATCCCCTCTGCGATCGGTTCTTCCTGGTCTCCCCCTCCGGCTACCGAGATTTTGGAGAGGACTACCGGCAAAGTTTAGGGGCACTCTTAGCGGCCACCCCGCTCCTCGATCGCCTCATTTACAACCTAGGGGCTGCCAATGAATTTGCCATTCAGAACTTCCTGAGCCAATTCCTCTTCGCCAATCCTCAACGCATCACCGAGGAAATGATTCAAGCCTATTTAGCCTCTGCCCTCCAACCCAATGCGGAATATGCGGCCCTAGCGGCCTTGAAAGGCAACTTGTTTTTTGACCTCTCTGAAACCCTCCATCGCCTCACCACCCCCACCACCTTGGTCTGGGGAGCCCAAGCCAAATTTAGCTCAGTTACCACAGGGCGACGGCTGCAACAACTCAATCCCCAAGCCATTACCCAGTTCTACGAAGTCCCCGACAGTGGGGTTCTCTGTCATCTGGAGCAACCCGCTACCCTCATTGCCCTGCTTGGGTCTGTTCTGAATGCCCATGGATTTACCGCTAAAGTCTCCACAGAGCAGGACTTGAATTTCCCCTAACTCCCCCAAAACCGTCCTGATCTTTCCCTACCGAATCTGTAAGTTGGAATGAGCGCCATTGCAGCCATTACCTTACAGCCATTACCACCGTAGGAGAGAGCCATGCACACCTTAATTTTTGTTGAGTCCCCCTGGGCTAGCGTAATCATTTATCGCGGCAGTGGTCGTTTAGAGTTCTAGATTCCCTAGGTGACAATCCGCTGTGTGAGTTTGTCATTGGCCAAATTTGTCGAGTCTTAGAGCGATCGCTGAAGCTTTTTTCTTTTTTCCAAATTTTTGTTACGTGAGCGTTACCCCTCCTATTCAGGTTATGATAGGAAGGGTTTAGGCTATGCAGTGGCTGGCCATTGCGTAAAGGTGCCATCGCGTCTAAGTTCCTGGTAAGAGTGGATTTCTGAGCAGTTGACTGCCCCCCTTTTGCAAGGATGATGATTTTATGTCAGGGTGTTCTGTCCAAGCCAATTGACTTGGGAGTGGGCTGTGTGAGCCTGTTACGGCTGCGTAAGCCTCTGTTGTTGATTACGGGGTTAAGAACACCAAGTGTCTCTGAATATTTCGGCTACTACCACCGACGCGGATTTAATTCGCCGCCTCAGTCCCAGCGCCATTGATCAGATTTTATTGTATTTAGCCTTCTGCGCCATGCGTACCGGAGGTCATCGCCACGGTGCTTTCTTGGATGCGGCGGCCACCGCTGCGAAGTGTGCGATTTACATGACCTACCTGGAGCAGGGGAATAACCTGCGGATGACTGGGCACCTCCATCACATTGAGCCCAAACGGGTCAAAGCGATCGTGGAGGAAGTGCAGGAGGCCCTGACCCACGGTAAATTGCTGAAAATGCTGGGAGCCCAGGAACCCCGCTACCTGATTCAACTGCCCTACGTCTGGCTAGAGCAATATCCCTGGAACCCCAGTACATCACGCATTCCGGGCACTAGCTTAACCCTGGAAGAAAAACAATTATTAGAGCGCAAATTACCGGACAATCTGCCCCCGGCCCAGTTAATTAACTCCTTCCAATTGGTAGAACTCATTGACTTTCTGCACTGTCGCTCTCAGGAAGAGTTTACCCCGGAGCAGCGGATGCCCCTCAGTGAAGCTTTAACGGAGCATATTCGCCGCCGCTTACTCTATTCCGGGACGGTCTTACGCATCGACTCCCCCTGGGGAATGCCCTTCTATGCCCTGGGGCGATCGTCCTATGCGCCGGTGGATCAGGAAGAGCGCACCTATATCATGATTGAAGATACGGCCCGGTTCTTCCGCCTGATGCGAGACTGGGCCGACTCCACCCCTAGTGTGGTACGGATTTTAGAAGTGTTAGATATTCCTGAAGGTCAGGTAGAAGAAGCCCTGGGCGAGTTAGATCATCTCGTTAGACAATGGGCCGATCGTTACCATAAACCCGGTGGGGTTGGCTTTGCGGTGCAGATGGCGGTGGGGCCCGATGTTCCCCTCTAAGGCTTTCCCGTCTGAGGCTTTTTCTTCTGAAGGGCCAGGACGATCGCTTTTGCCTTTACCGAGTAGTCCCCAAAGCCCCAGTCACCCCTCAATAGCAGTCACCGCAGCGGAAATGCGAGCCATTGAAGGCTGGATGTTTGCTCAGGGGTTGCCTGTGGAATCCTTAATGGAAAAGGCGGTGGGGCAGATTACCCAGCGTGTCCTGGATCTCTATCCCCGATCGACTTACCCTCGCGTGGGGGTGTTGGTAGGGGCTGGGCACAACGGCGGCGATGCGGTGAGTGTGGCGCGGGAGCTTTTTCTGCGGGGGTATGGGGTGACCTGTGTGGGGGTGGGCGATCGGTTTAAGCCTTTGACCCAGAGCCATATTAACTATGCCCAAAGCCTAGGTATATCCTGGTTTCAGTCCACAGAAGCCAGCGAAATTTGTACCCACTTAGCCCAGGTCGGCAGGGATTTGGATTGGTGGATCGATGGACTGTTGGGCTTTGGTCTAGAGCGTCCTGTGGTGGGCACCCTGGCTCAGGTTATCGACGTGGTGAATGGCCATCCTGCCCCGGTGGTGAGTATCGATTTACCCTCCGGTCTAGAGAGCGATCGGGGAATCCCCTTGGGTACTGCCATCCGAGCGACCCATACCCTTTGCCTAGGGTTGTGGAAACGGGGGCTGTGGGAAGAAGCTAGTTTGCCCTATACGGGAATCCAGGAATGTTTAGATCTGGGGATCCCCCCCGGAGCGATCGACTCGGTGTTTCAGGACAAGATTCCTCCCCAAGCCCTCACCCTAGGGGCGATCGAGCCTGGTCTGTCCCTGAACATTTCCCCCACGAGCCACAAATATCAACGGGGACACCTTTTGATCATTGCCGGATCCCAGCGGTATCGAGGCGCGGTGGTGTTAGCAGCCTTAGCTGCCCGCAGTAGTGGGGTAGGTCTAACCTCCATTGCCGTCCCCGCGAGTTTAGCCCCTCAAGTTTCTGCCGCCGTACCCGAAGCGATCGTCCTGCCCTGTCCAGAAACAGCGGCGGGGAGCATTGAAGATTTGCCAACGGAGATTCCCTGGCATCGCTTGCAGGCGGTGGTTTGCGGGCCGGGTTTAACCCTAGAGGCTGCCCAGCGGATTGTGCCCCAGCTTTTAGATCCCCAGCGGGTAGGGCCAGATTTTCATGCCCATTGTCCCTTGCTCTTGGATGCGGACGCTCTCAATGCTTTAGCCCGTTTGGGAACCAGCCTAGGGCAGCGTCAAGCCCCCACCCTCCTGACTCCCCACAGCGGAGAATTTCGGCGATTATTTCCCGATCTGGCTCTAGAAGCCCTCAGTCGGTTGGAGCAGGCAGAGCAGGCGGTTCAGCGGCTCCTATACGGACAAGAGATTTCTCCCGTCACTGTAGAACCTGGATCGCTGTCCCCTGAATCTCAGTCCTCTGGATCTCAGTCTATTGGATCTCCGATCGTTATTTTGAAGGGAGCCCGCACTGTCATCGCTTCAGGTTCTGCCTCCGGTTACCTTCCCCAAACTTGGGTCAATCTCCACAGTACCCCAGCCCTAGCACGGGGCGGCAGTGGGGATGTGCTGGCCGGGTTAATGGGGGGACTCTTAGCCACCCAAGTTGCTAGCCAATCGATCCCTAGCCAACTGATCCCTAGTCAACCCCTACCTAGTCAGACCTCGGCCACTGACATCACCCCCCAAACGAGAGCCGGTCAAACCGCCCTAGCAGCAGCAAAAGCAGCGGTTTACTGGCATTCGCAAGCGGGGCTGTGGGCTGAACGCCGTTACACGGCCCTAGGGGTAGATGCTTGGCATTAGCGGAATCTTTATCCCCCGCTTTAGCAGACTTATTGTCCGGTTAATCGATTTACTCCGCCGGTAGGCGTTGCTCCGCAAAGGTTTTACCCGTGGGTCAGTGAGGCTGTGAGACTGGATCTTAAGGATCTTAAGTCCGCTGCTGGACTTCTTCCACCGAAAATCCTAGAGATTCGGCCACCTGCTCCACACTCAGACCTAAGGACAGCAGTTGGGAAATGGCGTTGTACCGGGCTTGACTTTCCCGATCGGCTCGCTGGGATTCCTGCTCAGCCCGTTGGCGTTCCTGTTCAGCCCGTTGGGATTCTTGCTCGGCCCGTTCTTGAAGGCTGGGAATCCAGCGATCGTGGCGATCGTACCAGCGTAGCCACCGCCCTGAAAACCCTTCAAAAACACCCTGCCAAACCCCTAGCCCCAATTCCAATTCAGGAAACCAAAAGCGAGCATTGAGAAGCTTGACTTCGTGGTATCGATCGCTTTGGAAGTGAAAGAGCCGAAAGGTATTGGTATAACGATCGTAGAGGGCATAGTAGGGGATCTGTAAAAAACGCTCATACACGTCCCATTTTCCTGGCGGTTTTCCCGGATCTCGTTTGACTCTACCTAGGTCTTCCGCTTCCGTACTGGGGGACAGAAATTCTACCACTAAGTAGAGGGGGGGCTCGTGCCAGGTGACATAACTGAGGCGGAGATCCTGTTGATATTGACCCTTGGAAACGTTCAGCGCCAGAAACCAGTCCGGGCGTTTATAAAACCGAGTGTTGGCAGGGTCGTAATAAAGATTGAGATCACTAGCAATGAGGCAGCGATCGGGGGCGATCGTCTCCGACTGAAAGGTTTTCTCCATTAAATCCGCCTGAAGGCGGTGAAATTCATCGGGCAAACCAGGCTCTCCTACTTCCTCGCTAGGGAGATCGTACATGGTTGGCAGTTTGGATAGATCTAAACCAGAGGGTTGATACATGAGCCTAACCTCTACGAAGACGCTACATCCTCAAGTATAAGCCCAGGGGAGAGACCTGGATAAAACCCCTATTTTTTGCATTAGCCGTACAGAACGATCGTTTTGGTCTGGTTGGTATTGCGCCGAGATCCCCGGTTTCTCTGGTCTTCGTTGTTCAATCTTGGCTTTGAATCGAGAAGAAACCGGGGATCTAGTACACTGAGGCAGAAGTTTGACTGCCATTGTTAAGCGACTAAGTGTACTAGTCTCCCAGTGCGCCCTTAGCCTCCACGATCGCCGGAGTGATTAGGCGTTCCCCTGCAACTTTGAGGGTATAGGCTCCGCTGTAGCCATCATTAAAGGGGGTCACCACCACGCGATAGGTTCCGGTTTCTGGCAAGGTAAAGCGGAGGGCGGAGTTACTGCCTTCTTCTCCTCCGTCATCATCCTGGGCCAGGGTTTCCCCCCGATCGTTTTGCACAATGAGATAGGTGTCGAACTCGTCGCTCTCTAGCTCAATCAAGACCGCTTGACCCGCCTCGCCGGAGAAGGTGTAGGCTTTGCCCTGGCGGAAGTAACGGCTGGTGATGGTTTCCGCCTGGCTATTAAGTTGCCCCGTGGTATTGAGAACGGGACGCTCTTGAATTTGCACCTGCTCCGCTGTCAGGGTGTAAGTCCCTACGGCGAGGACACCGTAGGCTGTGGCTAGCAGGGTGTAGGTGCCACTACTGGGCAGTACCGCACTCAGCACCGCATTCCGATCGTCCCCATCATCATTTTCCGCAATCAGTTCGCCCCGATCGTTTTGTAAGACCAGATAGGTGTCCAGTTCATCGCTATTCATGCGGGCTTCGATCGTTTCCCCCGCAGTTCCCTCTAAGGTGTACCGATCGCCCCGTCGCACGGTGGTATTGGTTACCAATCGTTCCTGCGGCTCTAACCGATCGCGGGTGAGGGGCTGAATGGTCTGGGCAATACGAGCCTCCTGCACCGTGAGGTCATACAGGCCCCGACTCTCTTCGCTAAAGCCCGTAACAATCACTTGATAGGTACCCGTGGCGGGCAAGAGGGTGTTTAAGCGAGAATTTCCATCCCCCGGCATCCGATCGTCGTTTTCTGCGATCGTATTGCCTTCCGCATCCTGCAAAATTAAATAGGTGTCAAATTCGGGACTGGTGAGGTTCAGTTCCAGCCGCTGCCCCGCCTGGCCCCTCAGGCTATAGCGATCGCCCCGCTTGGTAGAGTCTGGGATGGGAATGAGGGGATCTTGATCTGTCACACTGCCCTGTTCCGCCAACAAGGGGGAAGAAACTAGATCTAAGGTATTAATTTGAAACTGGTAGGCTCCCTCACTGCTATCCTCATAACCCCGCGCAAACACCCGATAGGTAGCGGTTTCCGGCAGAACTAGATTTAACAACGCATTCCGTTCCGTCCCACCATCGTCATCCTCAGCGATCGTCTCTCCCCCGTCCCCAGCACCGAGTTTTTCCAGGGTCAAATAGGGATCAAACTCCTCACTGTCTAAGCTAATCTCCACAATTTGCCCCGCCTCCCCACTAAAGGTATAGGCATCCGCAGTGCGAACATAGCGGATTTCTGTGGGGGTTGCTTCTGGAGTCCAGGTGCCACTGGTGCTTAAGAGGGGTGTGGCCGATCGCTGTTCCTCCGTGGCTTGGAGTTGATAACTGCCCGTGGCATCCGCTGCAAAAGCAGAGGCAATGAGATCATAACTGCCGGTTTCGGGGAGGGTCACTTGCAGAAAAGAATTGGTACTGCCTTCCCGATCGTCACTTTCGCCAATGACTTCGCCGTTAGAGTCTTGCAGAATTAAATAAGTATCAAAGTCCGTACTCTCCAGGCTCAGGTTCAGGACTTGGTTGGCGGTACCCTTAAGGGCAATCCGGTTCCCTGGACTGATGCGGGTCTGAGTGGCCACCCGCTCCCCTAGGCTCAACTGGGCTCCCGTGGATAGCAGGGGTGGGTTCACCTGCTCCGTGGCGTTTACCCGTAGATCATAGGCTCCACTGGCCCCATTGGCGTAACTGGTGGCTAGTAATTGGTACTGTCCCGTATTGGGCAAGGTCAGGTTCAGCAAGGAATTGTAGCTATTCAAACTATCATCGTTCTCCGCGATCGTTTCCCCCGCTGCATTTTGCAAAATCAGATAGGGGTCAAAGTCCAGACTTTCTAGACTAATCTGGATGTCTTGCCCGGCCCGGCCATCAAAGGCATACCGATCGCCCCGTTTCACATTCACCGTTTCAATCAGGGGGGCCGTGGCACTGAGAACCCCTTCCTGACTCCGGCCATCAATCTTCACGGCGTAGGCTCCCGTACTCCCCTCTTCATAACTGGACACAATCACCTCATAATTGCCCGCATGGGGAAGAGTTGCGGTCAGCAGGGAATTATTACCCGTGCCGCTGTCATCATCCTCCGCAATTTTTTCACCCCGATCGGTTTGCAGAATCAAATAGGGGTCAAACTCCGTACTCTCTACCCCAATTTCAATAGACTGCCCCGCCCGTCCCTGGAAGGGATACCGATCGCCCCGACGACTTTCCGTAGAAATGGGAATCACCTCATCGGGAATGGAACGGGAGCTTGCCGCTGCCATAGTTTGCGATGGGGTTTCCACTCGTTGAGCAGGTATTGGCTCAGAGGTATTGACTGCCAGCACACGATTTTGTTCATTCCAGCGCCGGAAAGTATTAATGGGAACCGCCAGGTTAAAGCCTGTTTTGACAATTATCTCTGGGTTACTGGTCGGTTTAGTTTGGTCTATATCTCCTCGCCCATGAATACCCACCACTTCTCCATTGCTGTTAAAAACTGGCCCACCACTCATCCCCGGCAAAGTATCGTTGCTATAGACAATTCCATAGCCACCATCCAACGGCTTTGTCCCATTGCCGGTAATGCTTCCCTCGGTGAACTGTCTTAAGGGTTGGTTCAGGGCAGCAGTCAATAAGGGATAACCAGAGACATAGGATTCACTACCGCCCCGCATGGCATCGGAGTTCCCCAGGGTTGCGGTTTGGTACGTCGCACTACTCTGAAACTGGAAAATTGCCAGATCAACGTTATTCGGCAAAGCTTGAATACTGCTGTTAATAACCCGATAGCTCTGACGCTCATCACTGGCGGGAATCACGTATGCTTCTTCATTACCGCGAATGCTATCAATCACATGGCGAGCCGTGAGAACAGTGTAGATGTTGCCTTCCCGTTGGATAATCACCCCAGAGCCAGAAGATCCCGGCGTATCAATACGGACGGTGACCGCTTCCGCAATCTGATCAATCTGACTAGCGGTTAGGGACAGGGCGGCGGGTTGCACCAGAGCGATCGTGGCGATCGCTCCGAAAAGGGATGGGGCTAAATTGAGGTCATAACGCATGATTGCTCAGGATTAGAGTGCTCTAAGACCAACTTGTACAGTCTAAAAAAGGGCTGAGTCCTGCTCTTCGGCTTTTTCCTGCACAAAGTCCTCAAAGTTAACGTAGAGACGACCGGGAGTCTCACTGAGGGCAGGGGCCTGCCCAGCCGATGCGCGTAAATTGGTGAGATCTTTCAAGGTTTCAGTTGGATCACTGAAGGGCTTGAGGGTAAAGAGCAACCCTTCACATTCGCCACCGTAGCGGGATGAGACACAGATCACGTTCTGGCGGTTCATGATCCCCGTTGTTAAGTATTGCAGCGTACCTTGCTCTTTGTAGGTTTGGAAGCGTTGGGACACCAAGTCACAGCGAGTTTGTGGGTCATAGCCAGAAGCCTCAAAATAATCGGATACCCAACGGATTAGAGTTACCGTACCATGTTGGGGATGGTCAACGATCGTTGCAGGTACGCCAGCAGCACTGCCACAAGAAAAGGAAGAGTTGGGATTGGCTTCTGCTGGGCTTGGGTTAAACCCAACTGCACTAGAGAGAGCGGTCGTTGCCACCAGTGCCAAAGGAAACATTTGATTCTTCATAAAGGGAACGGAGAGGAGAGAAATACACATAGTTTATTTTCGATTAAAAGTGAGGAAATGTAAATAGCGCATTGGGCAGAAGAAAAACGATCGTTTATTTTATCAAAGCGTTGATCAGTTTTAGTCTCAAGTTGATTCAAGCGATCGTTTACATCAGCCTTAAGTTGTTCAAGGCGATCGTCTATCTTCTCAAAACGATCGTCCACTTTCTCAAAACGTTGATCGACTTTGGCTTCAAGCTGGTCAAATCGTTGATCGACTTTCTCAAATTGTTTGAGGGTTTCGGAGCGGAAATCTTTAAGATCCCGATCGAGTCTGTCAATGTTTTTCTCGTTATGTCGAACACTTTCTTGAAGGGCTGCAACGGTGGGATCTGTGGGGGTGATCGTTTGAGTCATAACACAACTATGGTACTCCCCTCCTGGGAGTCTGAATCAATAGGGAATTTTGTCGGATAACG
>DALYGI010000026.1:371-19652 GCA_031971595.1 Prochlorotrichaceae cyanobacterium CTOTU29312 | reverse complement strand
GCTAACATTCCCGGCTGAGATAAAAAGAGTTCGTAAAACCACTTGTTCGTTTTCAGTTGCGGCAAGACTTCAATTCTGAGCGATCCAAACCAAAAAAGCTAAAATTTGTTCTACAGGAGGAAGGGGATAATCAGATAAGTCAATGGTTAAAATTTGGTCTGAAAGTCTTAGAAAACGCCATTGTGTTCCATTACTGACACACCCATAAATGTATGGAATCGATTGCTGCTTCTGTTGATTAAACCTTTGAGCAGCAACCATTTCTGCTGCACATTGCCCAAGTCCCATTTTTAAATCGGACTTTTTAGCTTCCACTAAAATGAATACAGGCGCTTGAATTTCTATGAGCTTAGAGGAACGACTTAACAAAAAATCACACGTTCCGTTCAGCCCAACTGATTCATCAACCGTAAAGTCTTCTCCTGAAAATAAACTAACTGTTCGATCTAAAATATGACGAACTTCTAATAAAATTGGACTAATGATAAACTCTGACCGTGCCTTTTCACTCCCGGTAGCGATCGCCAGAGGTAAGCTATCACTCAAAAAAGCTGTTAAGGTTTCAGAAGGAGAAATTGGATCCAAATTGGGCAAAAACCTAACACCTTCTTCAGTCTCTAGCGCAAAAGCTTCTTGAACACTACTCAAGGTTTTGAACTGACTATAAGACACGATCGTAATCTTCCCCTATAAGCAATGCATTGGCTAAACCACTTCTTCGGAAACTAAGGCCAATACCCCTCATCTTGAACTTGCTCAGCATCAAAACAAGGCGTTTCTGGAAAAATAGACTCATCCAGACCCGTTTCCCGGATCGCCAAATCTCGACCATCCAACCAAGCTTCCTCCCAGACTTCCTGCCAACGACTTTTTAGACCTGGATTTTTGTGAAGCAGGCGACTAATCTTACGACGTTGTTCCCGAATTGTGGCTCGCCATGAACTTCCTTGATGTTCTGGTTGATACTTCCACTTCAACAGATGACCGATTAAAACTGCCAGACGAGAACTCAACTGATCGTAATGGCGATTGCCCAAATCTGCCAACTCGTCCGCTAAATGTTCCCAGTCTAAGCTTTCTAACTGATGCCGGGCTAACGCATGGGCTTGTTGTTCCGTCCAAGTATAAAAATCCTGTTCGTATAAGAATGGGTCAAGTTTCATTGGCTCCCCTAGACCTGTTTTCCCTCAATATACCTGATTATACTTCATTGGCATCTTCATCTCATTGAGAGAAATCATCGACACCCAACGCTTTTAAACGATCGATCAGACGTTGACGTTCAATTTGCTCTTGCTGTAACTGCGCCTCGACCCGATCAGCCCTTTGACGTTCTTGCTCAACCCGTTGTTTTTCCTGATCGATAATCTCCTTGCCCCAGAGTAAAAGATTTCTTGATTGATCCCACCAACGTAACCAATTTGTGGAAATCTGAGACCTTTCTCCATTCCAGACCCCTAAAAACAAATTCATTTCTGCAATCCAAAAATGATTATTTTCATTGGGAACTTGAGACTCATATCTGCCATTCACTAGCCGAAATAAATCTAATTCTCCTGTTTTGGGATGAAAAATACCATAGAGCGGAACTTGCAAAATGCGTTCATAAAAATACCACTTACCATAGGGATAATGGGAATTAATCGAATATTCCCCTCCCTCTGTTTCCGAGATAAACTCTAAGACCAAGAGAGGCAGATCCCCCTCCAACTTTGGGGTGTAGCTCCGACGAATGATTCCCTCTGACAATGATTTAACTTTGGGAATATAAACCCAATCTGGAGCTTTGACGACGGTTTTGCCGCCAACAGTCGCACAAAGTCCAAAATTGGTAGTAATCAGCATTAATTCCGTACATAGACCTGCTAATTCTAAGGATTCACGCAGAGCTTCCGCCAATAGAGGTTGTAACTGATTATCCACAGGGTCGTTCGGTAAAATGAAATTATCAGGGAGTTTATTCCAAGTCACTTGAGGTAAAGTTTCCTGGGGCAACGATACAGATTGTGGAGTGACGATCGCGATCATTTACGGTTACCTAGTATCATCTAAAATCAATTAAAAGGCCAATACCCCTCATCTTGAACTTGCTCAGCATCAAAACAAGGCGTTTCTGGAAAAATAGACTCATCCAGACCCGTTTCCCGGATCGCCAAATCTCGACCATCCAACCAAGCTTCCTCCCAGACTTCCTGCCAACGACTTTTTAGACCTGGATTTTTGTGAAGCAGGCGACTAATCTTACGACGTTGTTCCCGAATTGTGGCTCGCCATGAACTTCCTTGATGTTCTGGTTGATACTTCCACTTCAACAGATGACCGATTAAAACTGCCAGACGAGAACTCAACTGATCGTAATGGCGATTGCCCAAATCCGCCAACTCCTCTGCTAAATGTTCCCAGTCTAGGCTTTCTACCCGACGCTGGGTTAACGCTTGGGCTTGTTGTTCTGTCCAAGTGTAAAAATCCTGTTCGTATAAGAATGGGTCAAGTTCCATTTGCTCCCCTAAGATTAAAAGTTCTAAGACTCAACTCATAATTCCCAAAAATTTACAGTCAACAAAGTATTAAGATCACGATCGAACTGCCAGGTATCGGGGAAGTCATACTGTGGGTAATCATCTCGAACGGTATCTAAGGCCAGTTCCCAAGCATCATTAAATAGCTCATCCCAAAAAGTTTTTAGACTCGGCGTTTTTCTGAGTGCTTGAGCTAAACGCCTACGCTGCTCTCTAATTGTGCGTTCCCAACCATTAAAATCTTGAGACATATCAAGGTAAATACGCTTGAGGAGATGAGCTAACAAAACTTCTAGACGGCTTGCTAGTTCCTTTTTTTCCGATCGCCCCAAAGCCTCAATCTCCTCCAACAAATTTTCTAAATCCACATGCTCAAAATCCCTAGCTTTCAGCTTTGCTATCGTGTCTTGAGTCCAGAGCAAAAAATCAGATTCATATAAAGACTTAGAAATGGTTGATTGATGCATTGAAACTCCTACGTTTGAATACCCGAGTAACTGCATAATCGCTTTTACGAGGAAAATTGAATTAATCTAAATTTACCTGTCGCTCTAATACCTCCAGAATCTGATAAGGGCAAACCATCGGCATGTCTATACCGGTCTCACTCATTGCATCTAAGCGACCGATTTCATAAACTTGATTAACATATTCATCCGTTAAGTAAAGCTTGAGGCTTGGACTGTCTTTTAAGTATTTTTGTATATTTAAACGCTCGCGTTTAATGGTATTTTGCCGACTTTTTGATTGGCGTTCGGGCTGATAATCCCATTTTAGCAAATGCTGAACAATTAACCGTAAACTGCTCAAGAGACTATCTCTTTCTCGCTTGGACAAATCCCGCACTTCCTCCACCAAATTTTCAATGTCTAGCGCTCTGAAATTACTCGCTGCCAGCAGATCAGCCATGGTTTCCGCCCATCGGCTGAAGTCTCGTTCGTAGAGTTTTTCCATATTCCAGAAATATAACGTAGATAAACTAAACTAAACTAAACTGAGTCTAGGACATTGATGTTCGATCGCTGTATGCAGATTGATCAATATGCTTGACAGTCACGCTAAACATTTCTTCGATTATCAATATTCACTAGTTCTATTTCTCCTCTTCTAGATCAATGCCCAAGGTTTTTAAGCGATCGCTGAGTCGTTGACACATAGCTTGCTCTTGTTGAAGTTGAGCTTCAGCTTGTTCAGCCCTTTGTCTTTCCTGTATGGCTTTTTGCCGTTCTTGTTCAGCCCTTTCACGTTCTTGTTCAGCCCTTTCACGCTCTTGTTTAGCCCTTTCGCGCTCTTGTTCAATTATTTCACTACCCCACAGCAGCAGGTTTTCAGACTGATCCCACCATCGAAGCCAATTTACATTTAATAGGGATCTTTTGCCTTTCCAAACTCCCAAAAACAAATTCATCTCCGCAATCCAGAAGCGATTATTAGCGTCAGGAGTTTGCAATTCGTATTTGTTATTTACTAAACGATACAGATCTAGTAATCCCGTTTTAGGATGAAAAATGCCGTACAGAGGAATTTGCAAAATCTGCTCATAGAAATGCCACTTGCCATAGGGATAGTGGGGATTGATCGAATACTCGCTTCCTTCCGTTTCTGAAATAAATTCCAAGGCAATTAAGGGCAAATCGCCTTCAATGTTTGGGGTGTAACTGCGACGAATTTGTCCTTCGGGTAAAGGCTTAACTTCTGGAATATAAACCCAGTCAGGGGCCTTGATGACTATCTTTTCATTAACTGTGGCGCAGATACCGAAATTAGTGGCGATTAGCATTGACTCTAATACTAGACCTGCTAGTTCCAATGATTCTCGCAAAGCATTAGCAAGTAAGGGTTGTAAGTTATTGTCCACAGGATCATCAGGTAAGATAAAGTCATCGGGCAGCTTTTCCCATGAGATTTTGGGTAAGTCATGATTGGTGGCTATTGTATTTACGGGAGGAGCGATCGCAATCATTTATATTACCTCAGACAAAATTGGCAAATTACTTGACTTTGCTGATAAGCACATCTGTAAAAATCTTTGGTATCTTTTTGTGTAACTCTCGTTCAGGATCAAATATTAAACCAATCCAAATTAAGCACTAACTCTAGATCAGCGATCGGCTTTTGAGGAAACACATCTAGGGATAACTCAGTCTTTTGAGCCACAATTTGGATGGCATCCTGATAACAGTCCTCAAAAATAGACTCCAAATACCGTTTTAAGCTAGGACTAATTTTTAGCTCTCGTCGAATCTGAATCCGAAAATTTGTAATTTCTCCACGCCAGTGAGCCTGATTGAACGATCGCTCTGCTTCCCAATAGCGCAGTTTCAACAGATGTTCCCACAATCGAGTTAACAGACTCTCTACTTTGCGCTGATCTCGCCGACCCAAATCTAAAACTTCCTCCAACAAATGCTCAATATCTAAATCTTTTAGTTGCCGGGTTTCCAAAAGATGGGCTGTCTCTACAAGCCATAAATGGTAATCAGTTTCATATAAATCTTTATGTTGTTGAGTTGTCGCTAAGATCATAGTCTTACGCTTCAGAATGTAGAGGTTTTAGTTTTTTCAACTTTAGGGTCTGGAAACCGTTGACATTTTGGATTATTTCAAGGGCTTTTTGGCAATGTAAGGTGTCTGAGGATTCAGAATTAACTGTTGATGTTTGGGATCAATTAACAGATCCATATCTTCCATTGGAATAGAACCTAATAAAATTTCACTATCTCCAGGTAATACCATTGCTCGACAAGTTGTAGCACGGTTTTTAAAGCGGACATCAACGGGTCCCACAATATCGAGCTTAATTTTTGAACCATCTGCCAATTCAGCAATTTGCTGATCCAGTGAGAGCAAGCCGAGTTGATGTCGTAGATTCTCGTTGATTGCCAGCATATAAGCGCCGCTATCTACCAAAGCATTCACGATCATTCTCCTAACCTGATCTTCTGCAAAATAGCCTCGTCGAACCAAGGCTAAATCATCACTGTTAATGAGTTCAATGTTGGCGTAGATGAGTCCCATCGGCTAAAATATTAATCTTCAATGGCTGAACATTCTAGTAAAAAATCGCTAAAAGTATTGAGATCAAGATTAATCAAAGGGACTAAACGATCGTATATGCCTCTCAGATAATCTAATTTAGCCCAATCATAATCAAAGTCGTAATAATAGCGCTTGAAATGACGAAATCTTCTTAGTTCATCTAAAAGTTGGTAAGATTCATGGGATAAGACTGCCTTGCGAATACTGGGTACTTCAAGTTGCATTTTTCGCAATAACTCTTTATGCCATTGATCTGCATCTAAGTGATTCTCAAAAACTCTAGAAATTCGGAAGAGAATCGTCTCTAAGCACGTATAGGTATTGCAAAGAATGTCTGACAACAACACAGCATCCCGTAGCTCTCTACTCTCATGATTTATAAATGAATCGTGATAAGAGACATATAGATTATTTATGCGTTTTAAGACTATTCTACTTTCTTGAATTTCACTGATGAGTAATAAGAGATTCTCCTTTTCCATGTAAAAGTTTACCTTTCATCAAAATAATTTTCTGAAATGAGGGATGGATAGCTTCCCACTGAACAATATCTAAGGGAAAAGTTGTTAAGGCTTCAGCATCTGCTAGGAGTTTCATAAAGGTAAGAGACTCTAGCCCAGCTACCGCTAAATCAATATCAGAAATTTCAGAGAAATGTTTGGAATCTAAAACAGAGCCCCACTGAATTAAGGCTTGGGGATGATATTTTTCCAGAATCATCTTCACAATAGCTTGAGACTCTTCAACGGCTTTTTCCCAGAGAATTAATCTCTTTCCTTGAAGAGCCTCCTGTTTCTTTCTTAAGTACTGTCGAGAAAGACGAGGATCAAACATTTAAAGATTTCAAAATTCATTCATGAATTCTGTCACGGCATCATATTGATCGTCGTAGGTAATATATTTGGTAAAAATCTCTAGATCTAAATTTGGTAAAACCTTACTTTGGTTGACTTGACTATACTGATCTTGATTCAGACTATAAACTGTCAGTTGTTCCTCTTCATAGAACCAAACTTCAGGAATACCGATGCGACGGTATATTTCTAGAGTATTAATATTTCCACTTGTAATAATGACCTCGATCACCAGATCCGGAATTATTTTCTTGCTGTAAAAACTATAGGATTCATCCGGTTCTTTTCGTCCTGTTATATCTTGATTTCCTAAGGTAGCACTACCACCACTGTAAAACCGAATATTGTGAATTCTTAAATAAGCTTCTAATAATAAACTAATTGTTCTTTTGTAATATTCATGCCTTGCACCTACAATCATAATTTCTAGGGTGTTATCAATATAGATAAATCGAACCCCTTCAACATCGATAAAGGTATGCTCAATTTGTTCAAGTTTTTCCCAAGAAATTCCTGATAATGTTAAACAATGATCTAAATCACTTAAAGACTGGGATTTTTCTAGGGTTATAGTCATTTTTTATTTGCTCTATAGTATTTTGAGCTTAGGCATAAACTTTAAGGCTGAGGATGTTTAAGACTCGTTATTCAACAAAGATGTAACCAGCTAAACAAATCTTCAACTGTTAACTGTAACTCCGAAAGTACCTCTAAAGCAGGAATCAGGTCTAGACCAGATTTAAGTTCAGGAAATTGATTTTGCTGAAAGATTAATACTGACTCATCCTGAGGATCAATGAGCCAAGCTAGTTGGGTTCCTGCCCGTAGGCAAAAGGTAATTTTTTCAATAATTTTGTTGGGTGATTGCTCTGGGGATAAAATTTCAATTATCCAGTCAGGATAGGTATTAATTCGATTGGCAATTTTACCTGTTTTCGTCAGAGGTAGACGATACCAGGTAAAAATACTAAGATCAGGTACGAGGGAGCGATCGTTAAAGTTACACCTGAGTTCGGTAAAGGCATGAGCTAACTTTTGAGGTAAGCCGATTTCATTGATTTTTGCTCCTAATCGTACTTGCAGAATGCTATGTTCGCCTTGAGGCATTGGTTTTTGCTCTATCCGCCCATTGAGGTATTCAGGGTAGGGTTTAGTTTCTGGTTGACTCAAAAATTCTTCTAGGCTTAATTGAGCTTCAGTAGGACTTAGGCTTACCATAGTTTGTATGAGGGTAGAGTTGCTAAGTCCTAATTGCAAAGTGTTGAAAAAATTAGTAGATAACTAACAACTACTGATCAGTCAGCGCTAATTTCAATAAAACTTCCCAATTAGGCAATTGCAGGTTAAAGGTTTGCTGAAGTTTTTGGTTATTCAGTCGGGAATAGGCGGGACGACGGGCTGGGGTTGGATAGTCCTGAGTGGCGATGGGATCCAGGGTTTTTAGACAGTGTTCGGACGAGTTCGGGTCTAAGGCGACGATCGTTTGGGCGAAGTGATACCAACTGGTTTCTCCCGCTGCGGTGAGGTGGTAGAGTCCCCGATGGGTTTCAAAAAATTCAGAGGGATTATGACAGCCTTGAGCCAGGATTTGGGCGGTGAGGTCGGCGATGGATCGGCTCCAGGTGGGAGCGCCAATTTGGTCGTTGACGATCGTTAATGCTGTTTTCTGGCGGGCTAGCCGGAGGATGGTGAGGAGGAAGTTTTTACCCCGTAGGCCATAAACCCAACTGGTACGAAAGATGAGGTGGGGGCCGCCCTGACTTTCAATGGCGAGTTCTCCCGATCGTTTGCTGTGACCATAGACGTTCAAGGGATCCGTGGGATCAGATTCTTGATAGGGCTGTTGTCCTTGACCATTAAACACATAATCCGTGGAATAGTGGATCAAGGGAATGCCCAGGGTGTGCGCTGTTTCCGCCATCACTGCGGGTGCTTCACCGTTGATGCGATGGGCGAGGTCGGGTTCGGATTCCGCTTGATCTACCGCTGTATAGGCGGCGGCATTGATGAGGAGTTGAGGTTTTAGATCTTCAATGAGGCTTTTGAGGGATTGGAGATCGCCTAAATCCAGGCTGTAGGTATGGTTCGGATGACGACCAGCGGTGATTAGGCTTCCTAAAGGGGCTAGGGATCGAGATAGTTCCCAGCCTAGCTGACCCTGGGCACCGAAGAGTAGGATTTTCACGGCAGGGACTCAGGGGCAGCGTCGTTGATCAAATTGAGGAGATAGGTGCCATAGGTGCTTTTGGCCAGAGGCTTGGCCAGAACCTTCAACTGCTGAAGGGTGATGTACCCCTGTTGATAGGCAATTTCTTCTAGACAGGCAACCTTTAGACCTTGGCGGTCTTCTAGGGTTTGGATAAAGCTGGAGGCTTGATGGAGGGCTTCATGGGTTCCCGTATCGAGCCAGGCGTAGCCCCGACCGAGAAGCTCGACTCGCAGTTGTCCTTGGGAGAGATAGCGGGAGTTGAGATCGGTGATTTCCAGTTCACCGCGAGCGGAGGGTTGGAGCCTGGCGGCTAGGTCACAGACTTGGCTATCGTAGAAGTAAAGTCCGGGAACGGCGTAGTTGGATTTGGGCTTTTGGGGCTTTTCTTCAAAACTGAGAACTTGCCCCTGGGCATTAAATTCAATAACACCGTAGCGCTGAGGATCCTGGACGCGGTAACCAAAAACCAGGGCTCCTTCGGTGAGTTGAGCGGATTGCCGCAGTAGCTCTACGAGCCCGTGACCGTACAGAATGTTATCCCCTAGGACTAAGCAGACAGGCTGCCCGTCAATAAACTCGCGCCCTAAAATAAAGGCTTGAGCCAGTCCTTCTGGTTTAGGCTGGGCTAGGTAGCTGAGGTTAAGCCCCCATTGCTGGCCATCTTTTAAGAGGGCTTGAAAGAGGGGTAAATGTTCGGGGGTGGAGAGAATTAAAATGTCTTGAATGCCCGCTAACATCAGGATGGAAAGCGGGTAATAAATCATGGGTTTATCGTAAACAGGCATTAGCTGCTTACTGAGGACGGACGTGAGGGGGTAAAGACGAGTGCCGAGCCCTCCCGCCAGGATGATTCCTTTCATTAAACAATTATGGAGTAAGAACTCAGGGTGCTACGAGACGATCGCTGTAGTTTTGATTCAGCCAATCCCGGTAAGCTCCCGATCGGACTTGCTCAATCCACTGGGGATGATCCAGGTACCACTGGATGGTTTTACGGATGCCCGTGCTAAAACTTTCTTGGGGCTGCCAGCCGAGTTCCTGTTGGATTTTGGTGCCGTTGATGGCGTAGCGGCGATCGTGTCCGGGGCGATCTTTGACGAAGGTAATGAGAGATTGATAGGTGAAATCAGGCTGGGGAGCGATTTCGTCTAGGATGTGGCAAATGGTTTGGACAACGGTGAGGTTGGTGAGTTCATTATTACCGCCAATATTGTAGGTTTCTCCGGGGGTTCCGGTTTGAAAAATGCAGTGTATCGCTTGGCAATGATCCACCACATAGAGCCAATCTCGAATGTTTTGTCCATCCCCATACAGGGGTAAGGGCTGACGATCGAGGGCGTTGAGAAGGACGAGGGGAATGAGTTTTTCGGGAAACTGATAAGGCCCGTAGTTGTTAGAGCAATTGCTGGTTAAAGTGGGCAAGCCATAGGTGTGGTGGTAGGCCCGCACTAAATGATCGGAGGCGGCTTTGGAGGCTGAATAGGGACTATTGGGGGCGTAGGGGGTGTCTTCTTGAAAGGGTGGATCCGTGGGACTGAGGGAGCCATAGACCTCATCCGTGGAAACATGGAGAAAACGAAAGGGTTGCTGTTGAGCAGGCTCTAGGGATTGCCAATAGTTGAGGCTAGTTTCTAGCAGACGAAAGGTGCCAATGACGTTGGTGTTAATAAAAGATTCGGGATTCAGAATCGATCGATCCACATGGCTTTCGGCGGCAAAATGAATAATACCCTGGGGTTGATAGCGCCGCAGCAGATCGGTTAAGAGGGCGGTGTCGGTTATATTGCCCTGAACAAAGTGATAGTCCCGATCGTCCTTGAGACTGGCTAGATTTTGGGGATTGGCGGCATAGGTGAGGGCATCCAAGTTAACAATGTTAGCCCACCCTTGTTGCCGAGCGAGGAGTACAAAGTTAGCCCCAATAAAACCACAACCTCCGGTAACTAAGAGGGTGGGAAGGTTAGATGACATCGGCAAAGGAGCGTTCCATTTTGCGGAAAAACCAAATCCCACTCCAAAGCAGGAGCAGAACCAGAAGAAGGGACAGGAAAAATCCCGGTAAGTATAGATTAGATTGATTGCCTAAGATTGCCCAGCGAAATCCATCAATGACACCCACCATGGGGTTGAGGGAATACAGCAGTCTCCACCGTTCCGGGACGATTTGACTACTAAAACCAACGGGGGAGATATAGAGACCAAATTGCACAATGAAGGGAACGATGTAGCGAAAGTCTCGATACTGTACGTTAAGGGAGGCTAGCCACAACCCCGCCCCCATGGAAGCCGCAAAGGCAATTAAAATAAACAGGGGTAAGGTGATAATTCGCCAACTGGGAATAAAGTTATACCAAGCCATTAAGCCGATGAGAATGGTACCGGAAATCATGAAGTCTACAAAGCTGACTACGACCGCACTGGTGGGGACGACGAGGCGAGGAAAGTAAACTTTGGAAATGAGGTTGGCGTTAGAAATTAAGCTATTACTAGATTCGGAAAGGGAGTTGGCAAAAAACTGCCAAGGGAGCATGGCGGAAAACACCAGAATGGGGTAGGGGGCTGTGCCTTCCGAGGGCAGGTTTGCAATTTTACCAAAGACGATCGTGAAGACCACCATGGTTAAAAAGGGACGAATTAAGGCCCAAGCAACCCCGATCGCGGTTTGTTTGTATCGAACTAAAATATCCCGCCAGGCGAGGAAATAGAATAACTCCCGATAACGCCAAATATCTTTCCAATATTGCCGCTCGGTACGACCGGCTTCAATAATCAGGAGGCGTTCGGAAGATTCGACGGTCTGAGTCATAGGTGATTAGGTCTGCAAAGATGGGATGAGACTGACAGTGCCATGGGAATTAAATCTTTGCAGAGAAAATCCAGTCAAGATTTTAAAGGGGTTAACGGAGGAAGTTAAACATTTTTAAGCCATGTACGCCGCCGGAACGAGCAGCTTTTCGGGTAAATTCACTGACCGTTGGATTACCCGCCGGGTTGACGACCCCAGCCACCTGTTGCCACAGTTCTTTAGGAGCTACTGTAGCCGTAAACGATCGTTTGCCGGGTTCCTGCTTGACATGATACCAGCGCGTATCCTGACACTCATCACACCAAAAGGCTTCTAGCCATTCCCCATTCAGGGCCACTGTACCGTAGGTGGCTACTACCAAGGTAGCGGATTGACGACCATACCCTCGCTCTCGCAGTTGCTCGGCGGAAGCGGCAAAAAGGGAGTATTTTTGACTGACGCTGTGTAAATAAACTTGATGATCAGGACAGTAAATAGCGCGACGTTTCGATCGTTTGCGATTTCGATCACACCGTCTCTGTCCTTGACCTTCGTTTGTTAAAACCATGGTTTTATGCTCCTGAAGGCTGCAATGAAGGAACTGAGATCATATTGACCGTCAAAGCTCTCTCCATCATGAGAAATTAATATTTATGAGTGGTAGAAAGGAAAATATACCGTAGACGGCTCTAAGTTCAAGCTGGTTACATCCTACATCAAAATTTAGTAAAGTTATAAAAATTTGAGTCCAGTGAGTCCAGGGGGTGTAATGGGTTCCAAGTTAGTTCAGTGTTAGTTCAGTTTTCAGTTCATTGACGTTAGTGGACTCAGTTCACTCTCCAGATTCTACAGCAGTCAGCATCATCCGGACAATATCTGATAGATGGGACTGGGCTTGCCATGGGAGTTTATCTCTGGCTTTAGAAGGATTTGCTCGACCAATGCTGATGTCCGTAGGGCGAAAGAGCGTTTGATCAATGAATACATGATCCTCCCAATTCAGGTTTAATGCCTTAAATGTTTCTACAACAAAATCTTGCAAACGGCAAGTGACTCCCGTGGCAATGACATAATCCTCCGGGGTCTCTTGCTGAAGCATTTTATACATCGCTTCCACATACTCCGGTGCCCAGCCCCAGTCCCGTTGTACGTCAACATTCCCCAGGTGAAGCGTCTCCCCACTCCCGTGGGCAATGCGGTGGGCGGTGGTAATAATTTTTTGGGTGACAAAGCGGGGTGGTCTTAAGGGGGATTCGTGGTTAAACAAAATACCTGAGCAAGCAAAGAGCCCGTAGGCTTCTCGGTAGTTGGCCACTTCCCAAAAGGCGGCGGCTTTGGCAACCCCGTAAGGACTGCGGGGTTTGAAGGGGGTGTCTTCATCGGCGGGGAGGTTGCGGGTATCCCCAAAGCATTCACTGGAACTTGCGTTGTAAAAGCGCACGGGAAGATCTCGAAAGCGGATGGCTTCTAAAAGATTGAGGGTACCCATGGCAACGCTTTCTAGGGTTTCCGCTGGTTGCTCGAAGGATAGTCCTACGGAACTTTGTCCTGCGAGATGGTAAATTTCATCGGGTTCAGATTGTTTTAAGGCTTGCAAGACACTCCGAAAGTCTGTGGGAACCATAGAAAGTACGGTGACGTGATCTCGAATGCCAAGGCGAACCAAATTACGAAAGCCAGACATTTGGGAGTCGCGGGACGTGCCATAGACTCGATAGCCTTTTTCCAGGAGCAAGCGGGCTAAGTAGGCACCATCTTGGCCGGAAATTCCACACACAAGCGCGACTGGCATTGATATATCCAACGAACACTGTTCCTCAGGGTAAACTAAGGGGGACTTAGCGTAAAGGGGAGGTGTCCCTTGGTATGATGAGGGGCTGTTAGTGTTAGCAACTTCTGGAGGCTGTTTATGGCGATCGCAAGTATTAATCCTGCAACTGGGGCCTTGCTCAAAACCTTTACGCCTCTGGAGGAGACTGCCCTAGAGCAAAAGTTGGCCTTGGCCCAGGAAACCTTTGGCCGTTATCGACACACTAGCTTTGGGGAACGATCGGCCTGGCTGAATGAGGCGGCGGCTTTGTTGGAAACGCGCCAAGGGGAACTGGCCACTTTGATGACCCTGGAGATGGGCAAACCCATTGGAGGGGCGATCGGTGAGGTGAAAAAATGTGCCTGGGTCTGTCGGTTTTATAGTGAACAGGGGGAGGCTTTTTTAGCACCCCAGTCCATTCCTACGGATGGGGTAGCCAGTGGCATTCGCTACGATCCCCTCGGTATTATTTTGGCGGTGATGCCCTGGAACTTTCCCCTGTGGCAGGTATTCCGGTTTGCGGCTCCGGCCCTGATGGCGGGAAATGTGGGTCTGCTCAAGCACGCTTCTAATGTGCCCCAGTGTGCCCTGGCCATTGAGGCAATTTTTGAAGAGGCGGGTTTCCCGGTGGGAGCGTTTCAAACTTTATTAATTGGAGCGGATCAGGTGGCCCGGGTGGTCAAAGACGATCGGGTGAAGGCGGCCACCTTGACTGGGAGCGAAGCGGCGGGGGCTAGTTTAGCGGCAGCGGCAGGTCAGGCTTTGAAAAAGACGGTGTTGGAGTTGGGGGGGAGTGATCCGTTTATTGTCATGGACAGTGCGGATTTGCCCAAGGCGGTGGAAACGGCGGTTACCGCTCGGCTTTTAAATAATGGGCAGTCCTGTATTGCGGCGAAGCGGTTTATCCTCCACGAAACGATCGCTTCTGCTTTTGTGGCGGAACTGACGGCAAAATTTAAGGCGCTGAAGGTGGGGGATCCCCTGGATCCAGCGGTTCAGGTGGGGCCCCTGGCCACCCCTGGTATTTTGGCGGAGTTAGATGGTTTGGTACAGGTCTGTGTCCAACAGGGGGCAACGGTGTGTTGTGGAGGGGCTCCGCTGCAAGGTACGGAGGCTTTACCCCCGGAACTGCGATCGGGAAGTTTTTACCCGCCCACGATTTTGACGGATTTACCCCCAGGGTGTCCGGCCTATCAGGAGGAGTTTTTTGGGCCAGTAGCCCTGATGTTTACCGTGGGCAGTATCACCGAAGCGATCGATTTAGCCAATTCCACCGCCTTTGGCTTAGGGGCTAGTGCCTGGACTCAGGATCCGGAGGAAAAAGAGCGCTTTTTGCGGGAGTTGGAGGCGGGGGCGGTGTTTATTAACGGCCTGGTCAAATCCGATCCTCGGTTACCCTTTGGGGGGATTAAGCGATCGGGCTATGGGCGGGAGTTGGGGGCAGAGGGAATGCGGGAGTTTGTCAATGTGAAGACGGTGTGGTGGGAGATTGAGGGGATTGAGAACGGGTTAGACTCGCTTCCGGTTTATAATCCTCCAAGGATGGCGAGGAAAGGCTCATAAGGAACGTGAATTCAATAAACTGGAAAGTTCAGGATTAAACCACAAAGGCACAGAGAACACAAAGGGGTTCCTTCGGGGCTTCGGTGTCTTGATAGTGAAATTCCAGGTGATAAAGTCCGCATTCCTAAGGGGTCTTTTCTTGGATTCCCCTGTCCTGTATGAACCCTTTAACCATCTTTAACCATTTTTAATTATCTTCAATAACCATGTCAGAACTTTCTTCTCCTTCCCTTGAATCTGCTGCCCCCATTGCGCCCGTCGTAGCGATCGTCACGGGTGCTTCAAGGGGCATTGGCCGAGCGATTGCCCTGAGTTTAGGGGGCTCTGGGGTTAAGGTAGTGGTGAACTATGCCCGCTCTGCCGCCGCAGCGGAAGAGGTGGTGAGCGCCATTGCAGCCCAGGGAGGAGAGGCCCTAGCGATACAGGGGGACATGGGGATCGAGGAGGAGGTGGAAACCCTCTTTAAGACCACGATCGATCGCTGGGGGCGGGTGGATATTTTGGTCAATAATGCGGGCATTACCCGCGATGGGCTGCTGATGCGGATGAAAACCCAGGACTGGCAAGCGGTGCTGGATTTGAATTTAACCGGAGTTTTTCTCTGTAGTCGGGCCGCCAGCAAAATCATGCTCAAACAGCGATCGGGCCGGATTATTAACATTGCCTCCGTGGTGGGGGAAGTGGGGAACCCTGGCCAGGCCAACTACAGCGCTGCTAAGGGAGCGGTGATTGCCCTGACCAAAACTACGGCGCGGGAACTGGCCAGCCGAGGGGTAACAGCCAATGCGGTAGCACCGGGTTTTATTGCCACAGACATGACGGAAAACCTGAAAGCCACAGAGGAAATTCTCAAATCCATTCCCCTGGGACGCTATGGCCAGCCGGAAGAGGTGGCGGGCATGGTGCGCTTTCTCGCCTTGGATCCTGCGGCGGCCTACATTACCGGGCAGGTGTTTAATGTGGATGGCGGGATGGTCATGCTTTAGGTCATGATTCCCAAAACGTTCAAATCTGGATGGTGTGGTGGACACTCCCCGTTTTTTAGCCAAACTTAGTCGCCAGCTTTTTCCTGACCCCGCAGCGGCCCAGGCCTTTTGCGATCGTTTACTGGCTCCCCAGACCTACCCGCCCTTTCCCCCGACGATCGCCTGGGTGAAGCCGAAGCCCAACCTCTGGGAGGGGGATCCGTTTCTGCCCTTGCCCCCCTTACCGTGGCAACCCCCTTGGGTCGATCGTTTACGGGAGCCCCTCAAACCGGGCCGCCATCCCCTTCATGACGCGGGTTATTTTTATTGTTTGGATACCTCCTCCGTTTTTGCCGCCACCGTTTTAACCCATCCATCCATCCCAGGGCGATTTCCCCAGCCGATCGTTCTGGATGTGTGTGCGGCCCCCGGAGGCAAAAGCATCATGGCCTGGCGATCGTTACAACCCCGCCATCTCTATTGCAACGAAGTCATGGGCAAGCGCTTGGGAATGCTCCACGGCAACCTCAAACGTTGCGGACTCTTGGGCGCGACCACAGAAGCAACCACAGAAGCAACCACGGAAATCCTGAACCAAGATCCCCAGGTATTAGCCCAAAATTTTGCCCAAACCATCGAAGTAGCGATCGTTGATGCCCCCTGTAGCGGCCAATCCTTATTAGCCAAAGGGGAAAAAAATCCTGGTTGCTTCCATCCCGCCCAAATTAATAAAAATGCTAACCGTCAGAAACGGATTCTGGGCAATGTGGCCCCCTTAATTAAACCGGGAGGCTATGTGGCCTATATGACCTGCACCTATAGCATTGAGGAGAACGAAAAGGTGATGAACTGGTTTCTCCAGCACTTTCCCGATTTTATGGCCGTTGAAATTCCCGCTTTAAGGGCCTATCAATCCCCCCAAAACGATCGCCCCTGTTATCGGTTATTTCCCACCCAGAATTTAGGGGCAGGAGCCTTTACGAGTTTGTTTGTGAGGGACTCCCCGTCCTGATCACCTACGCAGCCCTACCGCCTTGAAAATAAAACATTAAGGAATCATAATAAATTCACCTGGAGCATTGACCTGGACAACAGACCTAGAGCCATTGCTCCCAGACCACGCCCCTCAACCCTGACCTATGACCGCCACCCTCAGCCCTACCACCCTAGCCGATCGCGTCCGCAGGGACTTTCCCCTCCTTCAGCAGACCGTCAACGATCGGCCCCTGGTCTACTTGGACAACGCCGCCACCTCCCAGAAACCCAACTTTGTCCTAGAGACCCTGCAAACCTATTACCAAGATTACAACTCCAACGTTCACCGGGGAGCCCACACCCTCAGCGCCCGCGCCACGGAAGCCTACGAACAGGCACGGGAAAAAATTGCCGCTTTCATTGGGGCCCGATCGTCCCAGGAAATTATCTATACCCGCAATGCCAGTGAAGCCATTAACCTGGTGGCCTATAGCTGGGGGCTGAGCGCTCTACAGCCAGGGGATGAAATTATTTTGACCGTGATGGAGCATCACAGTAACCTGATTCCTTGGCAAATGATTGCCGAAAAAACTGGGGCTGTGCTGCGATTTGTGAATTTGACCCCCTCCCAAGACTTTGACCTAGAGCATTTTCAAACCCTACTCTCCGATCGCACTCGGTTGGTGTCCTGTGTCCATGTGTCCAATACCCTGGGCTGCATTACCCCCCTAGAGCAGATCATTCCCCTCGCCCACGATCGGGGAGCCAAGGTGTTAGTAGATGCCTGCCAAAGTGTGCCCCATCTGGTTTTGGATGTCCAAGCCCTAGACTGTGATTGGTTAGTAGCCTCCAGCCATAAAATGTGTGGCCCCACCGGGGTTGGATTTCTCTACGGCAAACTGGCCCTGCTGCGATCCATGCCTCCCTTTTTGGGCGGGGGGGAAATGATTGCGGATGTGTATTTGGATCACTCCACCTACGCCGATGTGCCCCATAAATTTGAAGCCGGAACCCCCGCCATTGCCGAAGCGATCGCCCTAGGGGCTGCGGTGGACTACCTTCAGCAGGTGGGAATGGACAAAATTCATGCCTACGAAGCAGAACTGACCCGTCACCTCTTTCAGCGCCTAGCAGAAATTCCCCAAGTTCAAACCTACGGGCCTCTGCCCCAGGGGGATGGGGGGAACCGAGCCGCCCTGGCTGCCTTTACCGCCGGAGACGTTCACCCCCACGATTTATCCACGATCTTAGACCAAGCCGGAGTTGCCATTCGGGCCGGTCATCATTGTACCCAACCCCTCCATCGTTATTTAAAAGTGCAATCCACCGCCCGGGCCAGCCTGTACTTTTACAACACCGTGGAGGAAATTGACATTTTTATTGAAGCCCTGAAAGAAGCGGTAGACTTTTTCGCCGCTATTTTTTAAGGTTTGGGAAGGAATTCCCGCCCCCTATCCTGTCTGGAACCAGGACAAGCCACCATGGACGCTCAAACCCTTATTCGGCAGTACCGTGCAGGTCGAGTTGACTTCAATCAGACCCGTCTGACTGAAATTAACCTTCGCTGCCAAGATCTGATCGGCATTAGTTTTAAACAGTCGAACCTGTGTGGTGCCGATCTGGTCTTAGCCTTTCTCAATCGATCGAACTTTCGAGGTGCGGATCTCTCAAAAGCTGCCCTTCAGGGGGCGAACCTCTCCCAAGCCAACTTATCCGGGGCAAATCTTCAGCGCAGTGATCTCCACGGAGCGATCCTCATGGGGGCAAATCTAACCAGCGCAAACCTCAACCTTACCAATTTAGTAGATACCAATTTACTCAACGCCGACTTAAGGGGAGCCACCCTCGATCGGGCCATTTTACGAGGATCCTGTCTTCGGGGGGCCAACCTACGGGAAGAGCGGGTCGGGCAAACTACGCGCATTACCAGTTTACGAGGAGCGGATCTGCGGGGCGCGGATTTGTTAGGAGCCAACCTCAGCGGCGTTGATCTCAGTGAAGCCTCCCTACAAGGGGCAAATTTACGGGAAGCGAACCTACGTAAGGCGAATTTATCCCAGGCTAATTTAGAAGGAACGAACCTAACCGGAGCGATCGTTTCCGATGGTAATCTTCAAGGCATTATGGCCACCAAAAGTCAATGGAAAAACGCCAAACTAGAGCGGACAAACTTCACCGGATCCTGTTTAGACCAGAGTACCTTCTATCAGGCAAACCTCAGCCAATCCAAGTTAACCAGCGCCAGTTTAATCCAGTGTAATCTCGATAAATCCCGACTCAACAAAGCCGATTTAGGACGGGCTAACCTCTCCGGTTCAACCCTCCAGGAAGCCTTACTCATAGAAGCTTACCTGGGACGAACCGACTTAACCGATGTGATCCTCCGCAATTCAAATTTAGCCAATGCAGAAATGAGTAGCGCCATCTTAATGGACACGGACTTAAGGGGGGTAACGTTGCCTGATGGCTCGATTCAACCGTAGGTTGGAATAGTTTTGAATTTTGAGTTTTGAGTTTTGAGTTTGTGGGACATCTTGCTTTTGAGTTTGGGGTTTCTCCCTC
>DALYGI010000026.1:0-271 GCA_031971595.1 Prochlorotrichaceae cyanobacterium CTOTU29312 | reverse complement strand
GCTCGCTTTCTTTGCCTTTGCCCTGCGACTCTCCAATAACCCCTAATTCCTAATTTTTGAGTTTTGAATTTTGAGTTTTGAGTTTGTGGGACATCTTGCTTTTGAGTTTGGGGTTTCTCCCTCAGGTTTTCCCTAGCTTGCTCGCTTTCTTTGCCTTTGCCCTGCGACTCTCCAATAACCCCTAATTCCTAATTCCAAGCTCCTAATCCCTAACTCCCCTACTCCCCTATTCCCTACTCCCCTATTCCCTACTCCCCTATTCCCTACTCCC
>DALYGI010000025.1:8826-20184 GCA_031971595.1 Prochlorotrichaceae cyanobacterium CTOTU29312 | reverse complement strand
CTAAATAACTGTGCTAGAAGAAAACTTTAGTTAGAACTGACGGGGAGATATTACGGTAGAAACAGGACTTCAGAATTTAAGGTGTAGTCTAACACTGGAAGATCCCTTAAGCAGGTTTTCCCTACCGCTACGATCGTCCTCTCCCCTGATCCAGATCGGGATCCAGATCCAATAAGGGGGTCAAGGGAGGAAATAGCCCTAAATAAATTAGGTTACCTGATGGTACTATAATCTATCAGCGTTACGGGTTTCTCACCCATAACGGCCAGACTAAGTTAACGTTTGAGGGTTCGGGGAGTCCCATGCCATCCCTAAAAAGTCAGCGTCAGGATGCCCGGATTATCCCCGGCGACTTAATCTTTGACAGGGAATCCCTTTCCCTGAGTTGTTTTTCCTCTCAGGTCTAAAGACACTGAGTTTTCAAACTACCATCTTTTCTTATGTCTTATGATTGATGAGCAAAACAATAAAGAGGAATCGATGCCAGTGTCCTCAGAACCTATGACATCAGACCGGACAGAAGATTCGCCAGGGGAACAGCCCACAGTGCCCCCTGAATCTGTTGAGAATCAGGAGTCTGAAGCCGCAACTGCCTCCACTCCAGAGGCCACCAAGGAAGAATCTCCTTCCTTTTTTGATGAATTGGAGTTGGAATCGGAGCCAGGGGTAGATATTCAGGCCACCCTATCCGCCGAGATAGAGTCCTTGCAGCAAAAGGTTGAATCCCTTCAGACCCAGTTGGAGCAAGAGCGGGAGCAGTATAAACGCCTGGCGGCTGATTTTGAGAATTTCCGTAAGCGCATGGAGCGGGACAAGGAAGATTTATCCCAACAGGCCCGATCGTCTGCGATTCTGGAACTGTTGCCCGTGTTAGACACCTTTAGTCGGGCGAAGGAACAACTGAACCCTGAAAGCGAGGAAGCTCAAAAAATTCACAGCAGTTATCAAGGGGTATTCAAGCAATTTTTAGACTGCTTAAAGCGTATTTCTGTGACCCCCATGAACTGCGAAGGTCAGGAGTTTGATCCCTCTTTCCATAATGCGATCATGCGAGAACCAACGGATCAATATCCCGAAGGGACTATTATCCAAGAGTTTCAATCCGGTTATATGTTTGGTGACAAAGTTCTCCGCCACGCCATGGTTAAGGTTGCAGTCGCCCTGGATCCCGATGCAGAGCCAGGGGAAGGTTAATCAACAGTTTGGGTGAAGGGTGAAGGTTCATCTTCGGGGGATTTAAGCAATTTCCATTGGGATCCCTAATCGCTTGGATCCCTAATCACTGGGATCCTCATTTAGATATTTCGCTTATTGGTTTTATCCGTTAGGATAGGTCGAGCAATCCTGCTTCTAACACGGCAACGGTCAGAATTTATGGTGAGAACAATATGGGAAAAGTTATAGGGATTGATCTAGGAACGACCAACAGTTGTGTTGCCGTATTAGAGGGCGGCAAGCCGATCGTGATTCCCAATGCGGAAGGTGGGCGAACTACCCCTAGTATTGTGGGGTTTGGTAAATCGGGGGAGCGTTTGGTGGGACAATTGGCCAAGCGTCAAGCGGTAACCAATGCGGAAAACACGGTCTACAGTATCAAACGCTTTATTGGTCGCCGCTGGGAAGATACCTCCGATGAACGTTCCCGTGTGCCTTATAAGTGCAAAACCGGACGGGATACCACGGTGGATGTGGAAATTCGGGGAAAGTCCTACACTCCCCAAGAAATTTCGGCCATGGTCTTGCAGAAACTGAAACAGGATGCGGAGGCTTTCTTAGGGGAAACGGTGACCCAGGCGGTGATTACGGTACCCGCCTACTTTACGGATGCCCAGCGCCAAGCTACCAAGGATGCGGGAACGATCGCTGGCTTGGAAGTATTAAGAATTATTAATGAGCCCACCGCAGCGGCCCTGTCCTATGGGTTAGACAAACAGGATCAAGAGCAGCGGGTGTTGGTCTTTGACTTAGGGGGGGGGACGTTTGACGTGTCCGTCCTCCAGTTGGGGGATGGGGTCTTTGAAGTTCAGGCCACCTCAGGGAATAACCACCTGGGGGGGGATGACTTTGACAGCGTTTTAGTGCAATGGATGCTAAAGGCCTTCCAAGGTCAGGAAAGCATTGATCTGTCCTCCGATAAGATGGCCCTACAGCGGTTGAGGGAAGCCGCCGAAAAAGCCAAGATTGAACTATCCGGCACCCAAAACACGATTATTAACCTGCCCTTTATTACCGCCGATGCCACCGGCCCCAAGCACCTGGAAATGGAATTAAGCCGGGGTAAGTTTGAAGATCTGTGTGCCCGGCTGGTGAATAGCACTATTGAGCCTGTGAAGCAGGCCCTCAAGGACGCAGATTTGTCTCCCGATGACATCGATCGGATTATCCTCGTGGGGGGATCCACCCGAATTCCGGCGGTACAAGCGGCCATTACGGACTTTTTTAATGGACGGGTTCCCGATCGTTCCGTCAACCCCGATGAAGCGGTGGCCCTGGGGGCAGCTATTCAAGGGGGCGTACTGGGGGGCGAAGTCAAAGATCTGCTCCTGCTGGATGTGATTCCCCTTTCCTTTGGCATTGAAACCTTAGGGGGGGTCTTTACCAAAATTATCGATCGCAATACCACTATTCCCACCAGCAAATCTCAGGTATTTTCCACCGCCACGGACGGTCAGGTGTCCGTAGAAATCCACGTTCTCCAAGGGGAGCGGGCCATGGTGCAGGACAATAAAAGCCTAGGGAAATTTCAGTTGGCGGGCATTCCCCCTGCGCCGCGAGGGGTTCCTCAAATTGAAGTATCCTTTGACATTGATGCCAACGGCATTTTGAACGTGTCTGCCCAGCATTTGGGGACGGGACGAGAACAGAGTATCCGCATTAGCAACACCGGGGGGCTAAGCCCCATGGAAGTGGAGCGGATGCGCCAGGAAGCCTCCCTCTTTGCGGAGGAAGACTTGAACCGAGTCCGTTTGGTGGAAATGAAAAACCAGGCGGAAGGGCTCATCTACAGTTATGAGAGTACCATTCAGGATAACCCCGCCCTGCTCTCTGAGTCTGTCAAAGCCGATGCGGATCGTCGTTGTCAGGCAGTCAAAGCCTTGATTGGTAGCCCCACCACCACGATCGAAGCCTTGCAAGGGGCCCTAGACTCCTTCCAGGAAATTTTATTTGAACTGGGCTCCTCCATCTATAGCAAATCCGGCTCTACATCCTCCACCCCCACCCCTGGGGTGATTATGGGGGACGGCACCAACTTTGAGGAAGATGCTACTGTTACCGCTGACTATGAAGCCGTAGAATAGTAGCACTGCTTTTTGGAAAGGTAGGATTTCCGAACCTTTCTTTTGGAATATTCTGCGTTAATCTTGAACGTGGAGATTGTGACCCTGGCTGGCTCTGCAAAGACTTTAATTAAATCTTACCTATGGCTCGTGACTATTATGAAATTCTAGGCGTTCAGCGGGACGCAGACAAGGAAGAAATCAAACGGGCTTACCGTCGTTTAGCTCGTAAGTATCATCCTGACGTAAACCGAGAACCGGGCGCGGAGGAAACCTTTAAGGAAATTAACCGTGCCTACGAGGTATTATCGGAAAGTGAGACCCGGGCCCGGTACGATCGCTTTGGGGAAGCCGGGGTTTCCGGGGCTGGTGCTGCCGGGTATCAAGACATGGGGGATATGGGTGGTTTCGCCGATATTTTTGAGAGCTTTTTCAGTGGGTTTTCCACGGGTACTGCCGGAGCCACACGACGACGGGGTCCCACGCGAGGGGATGATCTCCGCCTAGACTTTAAGCTGGAATTTCGGGAAGCGATTTTCGGCGGTGAGAAAGAAATTCGGATCAACCACTTAGAAACCTGCAAAACCTGTGAGGGCAGTGGGGCCAAGCCGGGAACCCGTCCCCAGACCTGCTCCACCTGCGGCGGGGCCGGGCAAGTGCGCCGAGCTACGCGCACCCCCTTTGGCAGTTTTACCCAGGTGTCCGCCTGTCCCACCTGTGCGGGCACGGGTCAGGTGGTCGAAGACAAGTGCGATGATTGCGGCGGCTCCGGTCATAAACAGGTCAAGAAGAAATTAAAAATTACCATTCCCGCCGGGGTTGACAGTGGTACTCGCCTACGGGTTTCCGGGGAAGGGGATGCGGGGCAGCGGGGCGGCCCGGCAGGAGATCTGTATGTGTACCTGTTTGTCAATGAAGATGCGGAATTTCAGCGGGATGGCATTAATTTAATGTCTCAAATTCGCATCAGCTATCTTCAGGCCATTTTAGGCTGTCAGATTTCTGTCCCTACGGTGGACGGGGCTGAAGATCTGAGTATTCCGGCGGGGATTCAGCCGGGGACGGTCTTAACCCTAGAGAGTAAGGGGGTGCCCCGTTTGGGTAATCCGGTGAGCCGAGGGGATCATTTGATTACCGTACAGGTGGAAATTCCCCAGCGGGTTACGGCGGAAGAGCGCAAACTCCTAGAGGACTTGGCCAAAATGCGAGGGGATCAGGTGGGGAAAGGTAAGGAAGGCTTTTTAGGGAGTATTTTTGGGGGAGGCCATCGTTAATGGCCGGGGACTTTGATAAGGACTTGGTTGATCAGGATTCTGCTGCTCAGGATTCTATTGCGAAGGAATCCGCCGCTAAGGTTTTAGATTTGAGGGGAACCCCCTGTCCCATTAACTTTATCCGCACGAAATTACAATTAGCCCAGATGCCCCTGGGGGCGTTGCTAGAGGTCTGGCTGGATCCGGGGGAGCCCATTGAGCAGGTGCCGGACAGCTTGGTGATGGAGGGCTATGACATTGAGGCATTGGAGGAAACGGCGGGGTTTTATACCCTCAGGGTTCGTCAAAATCGCCTGATCGAGAGGGAGGGGTCTTGTTCGGATGGATGAGGGGGTCTGGGAGCCCGGTCACCCTGGGATGGAATCCTGGGGCGATGCTTGGGTGGGTACGGTGGTGGCGACCCAGGCTAACTATTATCGGGTTCAGCTAGATCAACCCGCCCCATCCCCCGCCCTAGAGGCGGCTCCCCAACGGGATTGGCTCTGTATCCGTCGCTCCCGGTTGAAGAAAATTGGGCAGCGGGTGATGGTGGGCGATCGGGTTCGTTTGGAAGAACCGGATTGGCAGGGGCAACGAGCCGCTATTGCGGAGGTGTTACCACGGCGATCGGAAATGGATCGGCCCCCGGTGGCCAATGTGAATCAAATTCTCTTGATCTTTGCCCTGGCGGAGCCGGATTTGGATCCTCACCTCCTGACTCGTTTTTTGGTGAAGGCGGAATCCCTGCACATTTCCATTTGCTTGGGGCTGAGTAAGAGCGATTTAGTTTCAGCATCGGTGCGCCAGGAGTGGAGCGATCGTTTAGGGGCTTGGGGCTATCGTCCCATTCTGTTTAGTGTGACGGAAACCGATGGACTGGAGCAGTTACGACCCTATTTACGCCATCAAACCACCGTGATTTGTGGCCCCTCTGGGGTGGGTAAATCCAGTTTAATTAATGCCCTTATTCCCGATCTGGGGCTGCGGGTGGGGCAGGTTTCCGGCAAACTGGGCAAGGGTCGCCATACCACTCGCCATGTGGAACTTTTTGAATTGGAGGGTGGGGGCATTTTGGCGGATAGTCCAGGATTTAACCAACCGGAACTCACCTGCAATCCAGCGGAATTGGGCCACTGTTTTCCTGAAATTCGCCAGTTTTTAAGTGGGGGTAGTTGTCAGTTTAATAATTGTTTGCACGGGGAAGAGCCAGGCTGTGGGGTGCGGGGCAATTGGGAGCGTTATGGAGATTATTTAAACCTGTTAGCAGAAGTGCAAGCCTTACAACAGATTCGAGAGCAATCCAGGGGGGCAGAAGCCAGTTTAAAACGTAAATTTAAAGGGGATGGATCCGTCAGCTACGAGCCGCGTCTAGCCCAGAAAAAATATCGCCAAACCTCTCGACGATCGCAACATCAATCCCTGGAATCTATCACCCATCCTCAGCATTTTACAGACCTGGAGAATTTTGAAGAGGAAGAGTTTCCCCCCTAGTGCGCTCTCTTTTTTCCAGGGGTTGGCTGGGATTTTTGTAGTAGAATAAAAAGCCGTGAGTCCGTTAGGAAACCGTTAGGAGGATCAACCATGTCCCTCAGGGAACGCATTGACGAAGATATTAAGTCTGCCATGAAAGCCAAGGATAAGATTCGCTTGGAAACGGTGCGGAGTATCAAAAAGCTGATTTTAGAAAAGGAAGTAGAAGCCCGCGCCGCCACCGGAGAAGCCACCCTCACAGCGGAGCAGGAATTGCAATTGCTGTCCCAATTGGCTAAACAACGACGGGATGCGATCGAGCAGTACCATAAAGCGGGGCGCGACGAGTTAGCGGAGCAGGAAGCCAGTGAGTTAGCCATCCTTGAGGAATATTTGCCCCAACAGTTGACCCCGGAAGAAGTCCAAACGATCGTTTTGGAGGTCATTGCGGCCGTGGGAGCCACCTCCCCCAAGGATATGGGCAAAGTCATGGGGCCCGTGATGCAGCGCCTCAAGGGGCAGGCAGACGGTAAACTCGTTCAAGATTTGGTTAAACAAAGTTTATCGGCTTAGGCGCATGACCTCCCATTCCTTAGATTGGCTCTATCGGGGCACCCACGAAATTTTTCCCCACCAACCGGACAGTTCCGATGTCACGGACAACCTCGAAGCCCGTCTCCAGAGCGATCGGCCCCTGCGGGTTAAATTGGGCATTGATCCCACGGGGAGCGAAATTCACCTAGGGCACAGTATTCCCATTCGTAAACTGCGGGCCTTTCAGGATGCGGGACACAAGGCGGTGTTAATTATTGGGGACTTTACCGCCCAAATTGGGGATCCCAGTGGTAAATCTGACGTGCGGAAACAGTTAACCGCAGCGGAGGTGAAAGCCAATGCGGAAACCTACCTGGCTCAAATTCGCCCCATTTTAGATTTTGACACCCCCGATCGGCTGGAAATTCGCTACAACTCGGAATGGCTGGCCCATCTGGATTTGAGTAAGATTCTGGAGTTGCTGTCCACCATGACCGTCGGTCAAATGCTGGCCAAAGAAGGGTTTGCGGAGCGCTATGGCCAGGGCAATCCTATTTATTTACACGAATTTCTTTACCCCTTGATGCAGGGCTATGACTCCGTAGCCGTCCAGGCGGATGTGGAACTGGGGGGGACGGATCAAAAATTTAATATTGCCGTGGGGCGAGACTTGCAGCGCCATTTTGGCCAGACTCCCCAATTTGGTCTGCTGTTGCCCATTTTATTGGGAACGGATGGGGTGCAGAAAATGAGTAAGTCCCTCGGCAACTATGTGGGGCTACAGGAAAACGCCCTCAGTCAATATTCCAAATTGGAGAAGACCCCGGATTCCCTGATAGAGTCCTATGTTGAACTCCTCACCGCCATCCCCCTGGAGAGTTTGCCCGCCAATCCACGGGAGCGTCAGAAACAGTTAGCCCTGGAAATTGTGAGTCAGTTTCACGGAGCCGAAGCGGCCCAGGCGGCCCAGCAGGCAGCCCTAACCCTGACCCAAGGCAATGCCGCAGAAGCAGAGGCCGTACCGGAATTTTCCGTCGCCAACATTGAATTTCCCGTAAAGCTTTTTTACCTGATGAGTGCGGCAGGCCTCTGCAAAACCAGTTCCGAAGCCCGGCGGCACATTGAGGGGGGAGCGGTGCGTTTAGACAACGATCGCTGTGGGGATCCCAACCTCCTCTTTAACTCAGCGGCAGACCTTCAGGGCAAAGTTTTACAGGTGGGTAAAAAGAAATTTGTGCGTCTAGTCCCATAACCCTGTCCCCTTGCTACCCCTGAATCACCACCCCTGTATCGCCCATGTCTCCCTGGCTTGTTTCTCTCCTCGTCGCCCTGACCCCCTCCATGGCCCCAGCACCTCCCGATCTGGCCGCCGATCCCCCAACCCTGGAACTGGTGGAGACCCTGGAACGATCGGGCTTTCCTGTGCATTGGGAACAGCCCCCAGTGTGGGGAACCTACGGTCTGTTAGCGGTGCAGGAGCGAGCCATTTGGATTAATCCCGTGGTTTTTGAGCTAGGCATCGCCCGCCCCACGATCGTCCATGAAGCGGTTCATGCGGTTCAATTCTGTGCCGCCGCCGCCCAAACTCCATCCGCGATCCCCCAATCTATTGAAGACCTATCCCCCTTAGGGTTAGGCATTACCCCCTCCCCGTTGGTACGTCCCTATATTCTTCAGTATAGTAATTCTCAACGCCGTCAGTTAGAACTGGAAGCCTATGCACTCCAAGCAGAACCCGATGGAGTCGATCGGGCCATCGAGTTGTTAGAAACCTATTGCGAAACGTTCTGAGCGACTCAATCATTAATCATCAATAACAAAAGCAAAAAGCACAAGGGACAATATGCACGAAACTCTAAAGGGCGATCGCAGCAAAACGCTAACGGACAACCTTGGGGTTAGGGGGTCTGCCCCGCCGCTTTCCCCAGCCCAAAAAGAAGACCTCTATCAACGGCTCACCTTCGATCAAGAAACCCTCATTAACCTCTGCCAACGCTGGCAGATTCAAGAGTTTGCCCTCTTTGGTTCTGTCCTACGGGAAGATTTTCGTCCCGATAGCGATATTGATGTTTTAATTACCTTTTTACCCAATGATCCCTGGAATTTGTTTGATATTATTACCCTCAAACAAGAGTTAGAAACCCTCACCCAGCGATCCGTTGATCTGATTCAGAAAAATATGTTACGTAACCCCTATCGTCGTGCAGAAATTCTAAAAACCTACCAAGTATTATATGAAATCTCCTAATCGAATACCTGCTCACCTTTGGGACATGATTGATGCCATTGATCAACTCCAGATCTGTCTGGAAGGCAAAACCTATGAAAATTATCTAGAGGAGTTTTTATTACAAAAAGCCATAGAGCGGCTCTTAGAAATTCTGGGTGAAGCTGCTCGGCGGATTGATCGGGAGTTCCACGCACAACACCCTGAAATTGATTGGGCACAAATCATTGGTCTGCGTAATGTCATTGCCCACCAATACGACGATCTTGACCTAGAGCAATTGTGGGAAATCTTGCACACCAGTCTTCCCTCGTTACAAGAAAGACTTCGTATCTTGCTGCAAGAATTTGATTCTTAAAGAATAAAAGACATTTCTTGTCCTAGAATGATCAGACCACTCACCAGGATAAAAACCATAACCAATTGCCGAAACTGCATCTCACTAATGCGTTGCAGGGCTAAGTGACCTAACCAATTCCCTGGAATAGCGGTTAACCCTGTCACCAAGCCATAAATGATATGTTGGCTGACTAAAATTCCAAAGAAGAAATAGGCGAAGACTTTAACAATATGGATAATGGCACGGGTGAGGGCTTGGGTGGCTAATAACTCCTCTTTCTGAAGCCCAAAGCCAATATACATGGGCGCTAAAATGGATCCCATACTGCCAATAATCCCGGACAAAATGGCATAGATAAAGCCTGCGGGTAAGAAGTACCAGGTTTGAATTAAAAATTGCGGCTGGGGTGTTTCTGATGAGGGTTTTAAGTTTTTGAGGAAGTAATTGAGGGCTGAACCAATGAGAAACAGGGCAACAAAAATACCAATCCATTCCACCTGAATCTGAGCCAGGGTAAAAGCGCCAATCACACTCCCCACGATCGCTCCCGGTGCTTCCCAGAACACAATGCCCCAGTGAATACGGTTGCGATAGGCAATGACCCGTTCAAGATTGCCAAAAATCCCCCCCACTGTAGTGACCGGAGCGATCGCTGTTGCCCCTAAAAAGAAGCCAATGATGGGCATGAGCAACAGAGAACTCCCCCCCCCAGCGATCGTGCTGACAAACCAACTGAGGATACTGACAGGCCCTAAGCCAATCATGGCATTTAGATCGATACTATCTCCGGCAAATTCAAATATGTGCATTTTTAAGTATGTGCATTTCTCGGTGGTTGTGGTGAGCGCTGGAAACTAGAAAATCTAGAAAAAAAATAAAGGAGAGAAGAGCCTAACGCAAAGGCATCACACTCTCCTCTAAGTTTCTGTCAGGCTTTTATTTTCAGACGGATAAGACTCTATCTGTCTCTATTTTTCTCTATTCGTAAAAAAGTCCCTCGATCGGGACACCATCCTCATGTTTATTGGCCTTGGAAGTACCCGGTAAGGACTCACCCGCCAGACCTATTCTGTTCACAGGTAATTTTTCTTTTTCTGCACCAACCCGTAACAAGACCAATGGTTCATCTCCACAACTTTGGAATTTGTAATAGGTACCTCGCTGTAACATGATGCCTTCATTGCGGGACAGTTCGGCGGTTTCCCCATTCTTATCAAAGAAACGGGCTTTGCCAGCCAGCACAATAAAGGTGTGATCTTCACCGGGGTGCGAATGCAGAACGTTTTCCCCGCCTTGGGCATAGCACTTGATCCGCACGGTCATCAGATCCGTACTGGCTAGCACATAATCAGTTCTACCCTTGCTGAGCAGTTGAGTGCGGACGCGATAAATTTGGTGACGGTTTTCATTCTCAGATACCGCATCTTCTGAGCTAGTTTTCTCGAAACTTGTAGGTTCGCTGGTGACGATAGGTTGCTCTAGGTCTTGATCTAGCATGGGTGTTCTGTAGGTTGGGGTTTGGGTTGTAAGGGAAAGAGTCTTAGGGGGGATTTTTGATGACTGCTGATGACGGATCTTGATAGAGAGTATTGATGATTCAATATGCTTTGATCAATATCCTTTTATCAATACAACAGTCTTAGAGGTGCTGTGCGGGATCTTAAGGTTTGACCCGTGCTGCGTAAGGCTTGCAGCGATCGAAACCATACAACTGACTTAGGACTGCTGTATGGCTTGACCGCTAGGTTCTGATGGCTGAATCTTGATGGTTGAACTTTTGTAATCTAATTCTAGCAATTCACTCCTAGGGATTCAATTGATGATTCAGTTTTAGACTTAGTTAATTTATATAATTATCCTAAACGAGTTTCAATGGTAGTCATAAAGTTCATAATTCTGAACGTTGAAGCAAACAAGGTAGGGTTTTCGAGAAGTTCTCCTACGCCATATTAATCTTCGAGTCTCATGCTATCACTGGTTAGGATGTTTGTGAAGGTCAAAGTCGGTCAGGTGCTAAAGACTAGACTCCTCAGGATCTCCGGGAATACTATCAGAATCTATGGTATTAATTGATGCCAGACTAGAGCCGTAACTCCCTTGCCTTGATCCGGGGTCTGCCCGTCAAGATGTCCTGAAGTTTCTAAAGTTTCAGGGTAAGGGGATGCAGAGGCAGTAAGATTTTGATCGGATCAGGACTAGATCAGACTGAAGTAACCATTCAAGCCACCGTTAAGCCGCTGGGGGGACGAACTTTGC
>DALYGI010000025.1:2290-8726 GCA_031971595.1 Prochlorotrichaceae cyanobacterium CTOTU29312 | reverse complement strand
CTACTGGGTACGGTTCCCGCGCTGGCGGAGCCTGGGGCTGGTGACGATCGCTTGGGGGAAGGGTTCCCTCTGGCGGCAGATCTGGCTGAGCCGTTGAGTCTGAATCTGGAACAGGGGGATCGCTTCGGTTCTGAGCAGGACGTTCGGAGTTTGGCACAACGGCCCTCCGAGCAGTCGGTGCTGGGGGTTATTTATAGTGAAAATTCCCAATGGGCTAATGCTGGGCAATCGCCCTCTCAGACCCAGAAGACCCTGCGGGAGCAATTAGAAAAAACGGGGGTTCCTTTCCGGCTCTTGCCCCTGAGAACGTTGGCGGATGCGACGACCCTCAATCGCTATAGTTTTCTGTTTTTAGTGAATGTGACGGAACTTTCTGAGGCGGAGGTGGTGGGGCTCGAAAATTGGCTGCAACGGGGGGGGCGATTACTCCTCAGCGGCCCGATCGCTACGGAGTCTTCCCAGTCCATTCGCCATAGTCTGCGGCGCACCCTGGGAGTCTATTGGGAAACCTACACCGATCGTCCCCAAAGACCTCGGATTCAAGCTTCTCAGCCTTGGCTTCCCCCTACGCCTTTTCCTGAAGTAGGTGGAGGAATTATCATTCCCACTCGTCCAGAAAGTCAGGTTTTAGTAACGTGGCAAAATGCCCAGGATGCGGCAGTGGTGGCTACGGATCGCCTGGTCTTTTTGGGCTGGTCTTGGGGGGAGCAACCGGAAACCCAAGGCATCGATCGGGCTTGGTTAGCCGCTAGTCTCGATCGCTTTAATAATTTTCCCGCTGTTCCCCGTCAGGAGTCCCAAGCCCAGGCAGAACAGCCCCCCAGGACAACCACCCCATCTCCCGGCTCTAGGGTCGCTGCAACTCCGGCCCGTGTCCCTACTCGTCCTAGACCAGCCGATCGTCCCCCCACTAATCCCCCGGTAAATCCCCCGGTAAACCCGTTAGTCAATCCTTCAGGCGATCGTTCTCCGGTGTCTCCGGTACTGTCCCCCCTGTCCCCCCAGTTTGACCCCTCCCAGGAAGCGGCTCCTCCCGGTCTAACGGTGCGGGCAGGGGATGATCCCATTGTGTTCCTGGAAGCGGTGGCCATGCGTCAGGAACTCACGAATCTATTAGGACGCTTTAATAGTGCGAATCTTTCGGTACAGGTGGCGGAAAGAATGGAGGCTAGTTCCGGCTCTGGTTCTAGCGCTAGAGTCCTGAACGCTGGAGCGTCTGACCTGAATCCTCAGCTAGAGCCTGACTTGGATAGCGAAGCCCTGAATAAATCCGTAGCGGACTTAGGCTTCCGGGTACCTGAAACCGATCTGGTCACGACCATTGAGAAAACCCTGAAGCGTTTCTCTAACCTGGTGGCGGATCAAAACTATGGGTTAGCCCGCCAGGAGTGGATTAGCGCCCGCAATACCCTGCTCCAACGCTATCCCGATAGCCAAGCCCTCCAACCGGAAATCCGGGCAGTCTGGCTCGATCGGGGGACGATCGTGAAGGCGGGTTCTCCAGAAGGACTTAAAACCATCTTCGATCGGTTAGCGGCGGCGGGGATTAATGTGGTTTTCTTTGAAACCTTAAATGCGGGCTATCCCATCTATCCCAGTGAGATTGCCCCAGCCCAAAACCCCCTCACCGTCGGCTGGGATCCCCTAGCGGCAGCGGTGGAGCTCGCCCACGATCGCCAGATGGAGCTTCACGCCTGGATTTGGACGTTTGCGGCGGGCAACCGAGCCCACAATCGGCTGATTGGCCAACCCAATGACTATCTAGGCCCCGTCCTGAGTCAACATCCCACCTGGATCAACCGCGATAACCGGGGGGGCGTTTGGTCGGCGGGCAAACCCTTTTTTGATCCGGCTAATCCCCAAGTGCGGAGCTATCTCCATTCCATCATTGCGGAAATTAGCGATCGGTATGAGGTGGATGGCATTCAACTGGACTACATTCGCTATCCCTTTCAAGATATTGCGGGGGGAACCACCTTTGGCTATGGGCAAGCGGGCCGGGAACGGTTTAAGCAGCGCACGGGGGTGGATCCCATCACTCTCCATTCCCGCCATCCCCTCTGGGAAACCTGGCAAAACTTCCGCATTGAGCAAATCGATACCTTTGTGGCGGAGGTGGGGGGCAATCTGCGCCGTAATCATCCCGAAAAGAAACTGTCCGTGGATGTGTTTGCCTTTCCGACCCATGAACGGCTGGCCAAACTGCAACAAAACTGGGAAGCCTGGGCGAGACGGGGAGATGTGGATTTTGTCTGTTTGATGGCCTATGCCATGGATACCAATCGTTTTGCCCAACTGACGGAGCCCTGGCTGAATGATCAGGATTTGGGGGGAACGCTCATTTTGGGGGGAATTCACCTGTTGTCCTTGCCCGACCCTAGCTTGGTGCTAGATCAGGTGCAGTTTCTGCGGGATCAGCCCACGGCGGGGTATGTGCTCTTTGCCACGGAGCAATTTAACAGTCCTCTGCAAACCCGTTTCCGTCCCGATCCAGAGCAGCGGGCCGTGTTACCCCACCGTCAACCCTTGCAGGCGGTGACCCTACGCTATGGGGCGCTACAACAGGAGTGGAATTGGCTGGCCACCCAAGAGCAATTCAACCTCTCTGAAGACCATCAACTTGCCTTTAAGACGGGCCGCGATCGTCTGGAGCAGGTCTTGGCCGCCGCATCCCGATCCCCCTCACCCCAAACCGTAGAGCGTGCTAGGGTGGAATTAACTCAATTTCAGGCTGAGTTTGACACTTGGTTTCGGTGGTACGAAGTGGAAAACAGTTATCAAGTGCGAACTTGGCGGTATCGCTTGAGTGTTTTAACAATTCTGCTACACTACGGCGAACGAATGCTTGAGCAATCTCGTCCGATCGCATTGGGATTTTGAGCTATGACTGTGCCCTCTTTAAATCAACCTCAAAGCCATTCAGGCCCCCTCGCGGTTCCCGAACCCCTGACTCCCCGTGTCCAGTCTGAACCCCAGTCTGAACCCCCATCTGAACTGGCCCCGGTGGTTAGCTCCGTTGCCGCTGGGGATCCGGTAGAGGGGGTGGAGCCCTCCGCCCCATTTCCCTCCCAGGCCGATCGGGGACGGTGGGTATATCAAATTTGGCTGTTAGCCATGTTGGGGATGATGGGGTTGTTTGCGGGGGGAGCCCTGTGGAGTTTGGTGCGTTTACCCCAAGCGCGGGAATGCCCTCGCATTTTGCGGCCCTTTTCCTCTGCCTCTTTTAAGCTTTACTGTGCCCAGATGGCCGCTAGCCAAGGCACTACGGAAGGAATCCTCCAAGCGATCGATCTGGTGAAAAGTTTGCCAGTGGATCATCCCCTGCGGGCCAATGTGGATCATTACCTGAAGCAGTGGGCCTTTGATCTGGTAATTTTGGCGGAAGAACAATATAATAATGGGGAATTAGACAGAGCCTTGGATACCCTCAAAGCCATTCCCCTCGATCGGTTACCCTGCGACGAGAATAAGTGTCCTAGGGAAGAAATTCAAGGCTGGGCAGAGCAGTGGCAAGCCCTGTGGGACAAGGCGGAAGGCATTGTGCAGGAAGCGGAAAAAGCCCTCTTGGATCAAAACTGGGATCGGGCAGCGGCGGCGGCCACCAAGCTGTTGTCTTTGGATAATCGCTATTGGCAAGTGACCCGCTATAACGAACTCAATGCCCAAATTGTGGAAGTTCGCAGCACCAATAGTTTTATTTCCAGGGCTAAAAAACTGGCGGATCAAGGAGGGGCTAAAAACCTCGCGGAAGCGATTAAATTGGTGGCCCAGGTTCAAGAAAATAGCCGGTTGTACAACATTGCCCAGGCTCAAATTGCGTCCTATAGCGGCAAAATGATGGAGTTAGCCCAAGGTGCTTTAGATGCAAAAGATCTCACCACGGCTCTGAGCATTGTGGATCAAATTCCTGAAGTGGCTAACCGCAAAACTGAGGTGGAAGACTTTAAGTTTTTAGCCAATATTGAGGCCAAAACCTGGAGTGGTCAGGTGGCGGATTATCACGCGGCTATTAACGAATTGAAGCGGGTGAATAGCGATCGGAGCTTTTATAGCCAGGCCCAGGGTCTGATTAGCCGATGGGAACGGGAAATCGAAGATTTACAACGGATCGATCGGGCCCGCACCTTGGCCGATCGGGGGAGCATTACGGGCTACATGACTGCGATCGCTGAGGTGTCCCTAATTTCCCAACACCATCCCCGGTATCAACAAGCCCAAGATCTGATTAAAAATTGGAATGGTGAGATTCAGATTCTAGAGGATTCTCCTTACCTAGAGCGGGCCCAGCGTTTGGCAGAGGCGGGCAGTGTACCGGCCTTAGAAGCGGCAATTATGGAAGCCAGTCGGATTGAAGTCGATCGTCGCCTCTATGATGATGCCCAAGCAGCTATTCGGGACTGGCGCAATGAGATTGAAAGCCTAGAAGATCGCCCCTATCTGGATGAAGCCCAGCGCTTAGCGGATCTCGGTCGCCTCTCTGCGGCCATCGCCACTGCGGAACGAATCTCCCCCGATCGGGTTCTCTATGGCGAAGCCCAGGATCGCATTGAGGATTGGCAACTGCAAATGGATGCGGAGTATAGTCTGCAACAGGCAAACGGTTTAGGCAGTAATCAAACCCCAGAAGGGCTAGAAGCAGCAATTCGGGCGGCGGATCAGGTTCCCGATCAATCTCCCCAACGCCTAGAAGCAGATAGTCAAATCGATCGCTGGAGTGAGCAACTGCTGCAAATGGCCATTGAACGATCGAGCTATGACGTTGTAGGAGCCATCGAAATTGCGGAGAGTATTCCTGATGGTACGATCGTATCAGAAGAAGCGGAGGCTTATCTTGAGTTTTGGCGAGATTCGGCGGGACAGTAGGAGGACTATCAGTAGGAAGTTTCAGTAGGAAGATTATGTTGATGAAACTCGATCAGTTTTTGAAGTGGACTGGGGCAACCAGTACCGGCGGTCAGGCCAAAATCCTGATTCAGGGGGGCCAGGTGCAGGTGAATGGCGCAGTGGAAACCCGCCGAGGACGCAAACTCAGTCCGGGGGATGAGGTGGTCTTAGGGGGAGAGCGGTTTGTGGTGCCAGCCTTAGATTAGGATGGTAGCCAGTAAATGGTTTGTGGTTGATCAAAACCACTTCAGCACAATCACTTCAGCAGAACAGCCCCAATCCCCCCTATGACCTTCCGAGATCTGCTCAAAAAAATTGCTGGCGGCCCCCACACCAGTAAGGATTTAAGTCGAGAAGAGGCGGCCCTCGCCCTCGAATACATGCTGACAGACCAGGCAACGCCGGCCCAAATTGGGGCTTTTCTGATTGCCCACCGGATGAAACGCCCCACGGGGGTCGAGTTAGCGGGAATGTTGGACACCTACGATCGTTTAGGGTGCCAACTCCAGCCGATCGACTCTGCCTATTTGCCCCTGGTGATGGGCTGTCCTTACGATGGCCGCAGTCGCACCTTTCCCCTGGTGCCCCTTACGGCCCTAATTCTCGCCAGTGCTGGCTGTCCTGTCATCCTCCACGGGGGCGATCGGATTCCCCCCAAGTATGGGGTGTCCTTAGTGGAACTGTGGCAAGGGATCGGGGTGGATTGGACGAAGCGCTCCTGGGCAGAGGTACAACACAGCTTAGAGCACCATCGTTTAACGCTGGTCTATCAACCTCAACACTTTCCCCTCGCCCTTAGCCTGATCCCCTACCGAGAAGAACTGGGCAAACGTCCCCCTGTAGCTACCCTAGAATTAATGTGGTCTCCCTATGCAGGCACCGCCCGAATTGCCGTGGGCTACGTCCATCCCCCTACGGAGCAGTTAATTGTGGATGCCCTACAAACCCGTGGGGTGGAGCATTTTCTGATGGTTAAAGGCTGGGAAGGGAGTGTGGATTTACCGGGCAACCGTCCCGCCATCGTCCAAAGTTACGATCGTCCCGGTGAATTGGAACGACTGCCCCTCCACCCGGAAACCTACGGCATCAAATTTACCGATTACCCCTTCACCGATACAGCGGATTGGGCAGCCCAGGTTCAAACCCTGCTGAGCAAGCCCGAAACCGCCTCCCCCACCCTCTACGATAGTGTGCGTTGGAATGCGGGGTTTTACCTATGGCGCAGCGGCGTAACCCCCAGTTTGGAAACGGGCATGACTTTGACCGCTAACCTATTGCGATCGGGGCAAGTCCAGCAAACCTTGCAGACCCTTCAGGGTTTGTAGATGGTGCAAAAAATAAAAAACCAGCCTAGCATCTCCTAAGCTGGTTCCTAACAGTAATCCACTATCACTTTGATCAGAACTAATGAATCTGGCTTGGCGTTCCCAATTTCGCAGATTAGACTCATTAAGCTTCCCAACCGACTCAATCGTAACAAAGATTACAGATTTTTTATAATAAAACTTTACAAAAAGCTCGGAAAAAGTGATAAGTTAAACTAATCTATCTG
>DALYGI010000025.1:0-2190 GCA_031971595.1 Prochlorotrichaceae cyanobacterium CTOTU29312 | reverse complement strand
TCCCCACTCCTATGGTTCCTCATCCCCGTACCATTCTCGAAAGTCTTTTCCCTTCTCTGCATCTGGCCGCTAATTATGCCAGGGAGATTCAGCCCCGCATTGCCGCTCAACCGGATAAACCCGATGCGGGCAGTACCTTTGCCGCAGCCCTCAGTGATGCGGACTTGTCCATTCAAACCGCCGTGGAAGTGGCTTTGTTAGGCTCATTTCCAGACCTGCATTTTTACGGGGAAGAATACGCAAAGTCCTATAACACCAAGTACTTTAAGTCCCTAGACATTCCCCAGGATGAGAATTACTTGGTTTTACTGGATCCCATTGATGGTACGCAGTTTTACTTAGATGGCCATCAGAATTATCACATTATGCTCAGTGTGGTCGATCGTCAGGACTACTGTGCCTCCCTGATTATCAATCCCCCCAGCCAGACCTATTATTTCGCCATCCGGGGAGAGGGGGCCTATCAAGGCAAGTTACCTAAAACGATCGGAGAAATATCCTTTAAAAATGCCGTTCCCCTACGCCTCAGACAGGAGAATTTAGCCCATGAAGGGGTTTTGTATTTAGGTTCCCAAGTGCCGGGGTTAGTGAACAATATCCCCCTCAATTACAAGGTGATTAACCTGGCCACAGACTACTCCAAAACTGTACAGGTTTTTAACCATACAGGGATTTTGAGCGGGGGAGTGCTAGGCTCTGCCCTGGCTAGCAACAAGTTAATTGATGTAGCTGCTGTTGCCTTTGTGGCAGAGCAAGCCGGGTGTAAAGTGACGACCTTGCGGGGAAACCCTCTGCCCCCCTTAACCGAAGCTAAAGATTACGATCGTTCGGGGGGGGTGGTGATTGCGGTTACGGAGCGGATTCATGAGTTACTCGTCACAGCGGCGATCGCTGCGGGCTATTAGGATCTCTTCAGTATCTATGTACTTTATCCTGGGATGGGGATCCACCACCATCCTGAATTAGTGGGGATCATGATAAAATCCCCATTAATTGACGCAAATACAGGTGCGCGGTTCTGTCCCCAGGTTATCCATGCGAATCCTCCGCCAAACTACTGATTCCCTAACCCTGAGCCTTTGGGAACAACAACTGGTGATGGCTCAGATTAATGATTTTTTAAATAATCCCACGGCTATTCACCTGGAAATGGTGCAAGATGGCCGGGCCTTTGCCTATCCCTTTGGAACGTCTTTCTTTCTGGGGGGATTGCTCCTCGCCTTTTATTTTGGCTCGATTGCGGTGTATGCAATCAATCCCGATCAAAGAACCGTAACCCTGAAGCAGCGGGGGATGCTGGGTCAGTCTGTGCGCCGTTTTGACTTGACTGAAGTGGAAACCGTCAAGATCGAAACCAGTGAAGCGCCCTTGAGTGATTGCCATATTGCCATGCAACTACGATCGGGCCAAACGATTCCTCTCAGTCCCCGCTATCCCCTCGATCGGAACGAAGCTCATCATTTAGTCCAAACCTTACAAACCTACCTACACCAATCCTAGACAACGATCGAGTTGAGCCGCCATAATTAAATTGCAACCTTTGAAGATCACATTATCCCCCCCCCCAAACGATCGCTCTCAAAAACGATCGCTCCTAATCCTAATAAACTTTCTAAGGTTGGGTTGCGGATTATAGATCATGAACCGTAGCGTGTGTTAGCGTCAGCGTAACGCACGGGTTTGGTGATAACTATTAAATTAAATGGGTTAAATGGGTGGGTAGAGTCGATGGGAGGTATTATCCTCCGCACCTCTCTTTTAGATCCGAGCGTGCGACTTTCACCGCACTCGGCTCCCGATAATCTTCGCTTTCGCGTTTGCTCATGTGGATGTAATCATGGCATGATTCGTGTACAGCCAACAAATTATTGACTCGACCATTAGAGTGATTTCTATCGATATGGTGTAGATGTATTCTTTCCTCATCAATAGTTAAGTAAACCCAACTTCTCGTGCAAAACGATCGTTTCTAAACCTTAACAACCTACCGGAACGATCGTTTCAAATCAAAGCACTTTTGTCAACTTAATTTACGATCTTGAAACTAAATTCACCGGGACGATGCTTCGCCCCAAACCGTTTCCCAGGATTAACCTAAATAGACCTAATCTCTGTGGATCTAATGCTGTGGAAGACGTATCTATTCACAATGAGTTGAGTAAAGTTCAAGTTTTTGCTATAAGTAGACCA
>DALYGI010000024.1:15113-20235 GCA_031971595.1 Prochlorotrichaceae cyanobacterium CTOTU29312 | reverse complement strand
AACCGACCTAGCCCTGTCTATCCTTTCATTTACAGTACCTTGGTTTATACTGTCTCGGAGTTCTCCATGGCCCGCTACACCTGCTCTTTTACCGTCGCTCTTTCCATGCAGAATTTCCACGAGTGCCTGGTTGATCTTTTTACCCAGTGTAAGTTTGATGTGATTTATGATACATCAGACTACGTGATGGCCAGGGAAATTCCGGGAGGGGTTCCCTTTGCCAAGCTGGTCACGGCGGAAGCTCTGATTGACAAAACCTTTCCCGATCGGGATTACGTGCGGATCAACCTCGTGATCAAGAATGAGGAGTTGCCCCTCCAGTCTAATAATCACTGTTATCGGATGTTCGATGCGGTTAAAACGGCGATCAGTGAACACTACAATTGGCAGTTATTGGATCTCGTGAGCAGTTAGGGCTCTGCGTCCCTAGGGATCTCCACACTTTTCTTTCCTTTACGTTCTCGCAAAGTTCTCTTAGAATCGACGGACATTATCGATCGTCCTTTGGAAACTTTTTTGCTGTTTTTATCGTCATTAGGCTTGCCCAACTATCCTGTTGCCTAGCGGTATTGACAGAAAGCTGCTTCTAGCGGGTGTCGATCCGGGATTAGAGTCCTTAGTTTCAGTGGAGGATAACCATGTTACCGCTTTCCTTGAAGTCCACTGCCCCTATCCAAGTTGATATGGTTCGCACTTATCTCCATGAAATTGGGCGAGTGCCTTTGCTCACCTATGAACAGGAGGTTCGCTACGGTAAGCAGGTGCAAGGGTTAATGAGGTTGCTAGAGAAACAGCAACAACTGGCTAAGAAGTTGCACCGGGAACCCACGGAGATGGAATGGGCCGAGGCGGTGAATGTGTCGATCGCTGATTTGAGGGCGACTTTACACCAGGGTACGGTGGCCAAGCGGAAAATGATTGAGGCTAACTTGCGATTAGTGGTTTCCATCGCTAAAAAGTACCAAAAGCGTAACCTGGAATTTCTAGATTTAATTCAGGAAGGCAGTTTGGGGCTGGAACGGGGGGTGGAAAAATTTGATCCCTCCAAGGGCTATAAGTTCAGTACCTATGCCTACTGGTGGATTCGTCAAGCCATTACCCGTGCCATCGCCCAGCAGGCCCGATCGATTCGGCTGCCCATTCACATTACGGAAAAGCTCAATAAAATTAAGCGCACTCAACGGGAACTCTCCCAGCGTTTAGGACGCTCCGCCACGGCGGGGGAAATTGCAGTGGAATTAGAACTAGAGCCGGAGCAGGTGCGGGAGTATTTGCTAATTGCCCGTCAGCCCATTTCCCTGGATGTTCGGGTGGGGGACAATCAAGATACGGAGTTGCAGGAGTTATTGGAAGATGAAAAATCTTCCCCCGATGACTACACCATCCGCGAGTCCCTACGGCGGGACTTAGAAAGTATCATGGTGGACTTGACCCCTCAGCAGCGCCAAGTCATCAATCTGCGCTTTGGTTTGGAGGAAGGGTCAGGTCTGTCCTTAGCAAAGGTGGGGGAACGGTTGAATCTCAGCCGGGAACGGGTGCGCCAGTTAGAACGGCAAGCCCTGGAACATCTTCGCCGCCGCCGCTCCATGATTCAGGAATATCTGGCGAGTTAGATTAAACCCAATCAAATCAAAGTAAATCAAGTTAACCCCAAACAGCCTTCGTGACAACTCTGGTTTAGTCGGAAGGCTGTTTTTTTACCTATTTTTACCTAGGTGTTGAGCAATGGGTCAATTACGGATCGATTATGGATCGATTACTGATGGCTGCGCTTACTCAGTGGCTTCGCTGACATTATCTTCTTCGTTCTCTTGGCGATTATCACTTTGGAAACGACGGTTCCGGCCTCGGTTCCGCTTGCGAAATTTGCGGGCATAGGCTTCGTTACGAAGCGCTTTTTCTTTTTTGAGATTGCGGCGTTTAGCCATGATGACCTCGTAGTTAAGTAAGGAATATACAATACGGCACAGGTTGGGTCTATTATCCTAACACACGAAGTTCCCCTACCTGACTATCTAGTTCCGCTAAAACGCCGACGGGTAGCGCAAAGTTCGCGCCATCGTGGCCAAAGGGCAGATCAGCAACGATCGCCACATCCAGGTCTGCTAAACGATCGCGGAGGACGGTTTCTATGCTTAAACTGGGGATGTTTTCTGGGGCTTGGCATTGGCTAAAACGCCCTAGGGCAATCCCTTTCACCTGTTGTAAGAGTCCCAACATCCGCCACTGGGTCAACATCCGATCGATGCGATAGGGGGCTTCTCCCACGTCTTCTAGGGCTAGGATGACGTGGCCCAAATCTGGTTGGAGGGAGGTTCCCAAAAGGTGGGTGGCTACGGTGAGGTTGGCGGGGAGTACATAGCCTTGAACGATCGGACGGCTTTGCCAGGGCGTACCCTGGAGAGGGGGCAAGGGGCCGCGACCTTCTAGCCAAGCCCAGAGGCGTTCTTGGGATTCGGGGGGCTCCTGGGCCATCGTGGTTAAAACTGGGCCATGTACCCCGGAGATCCCGACTTGAGCTAAAGACCATAACAGGGCCGTAATGTCAGAAAACCCGATCAACCATTTAGGGCGGGGTGGGTTGGGGTTATATATCGTGGAGTTATATGCCGTAGGCCAATGCCATTGTTCCAGTAAGCGGGCGGCTCCCCAGCCTCCTCGGACACAGAGAATGCCCGCATACTGAGGGTCGAGCCAGGCGGTTTCTAGGGCTTGGCGGCGTTGGGCATCGGTGCCCGCTAAATAGCCCCAGCGATCGTTGTGGTGAGGGCACAGGTCTACTATGTACCCCCTCGATCGCCACAGATCCAGTCCCTGTTGAAAACGCTCCGATTCCCGGAGGGTGCCACTGGGGGAAAGAGCAAGAAGACGATCGCCAGGTTGGAGGGGGGGAGGAACTTGGCAGGGGAAGGGCATTTAGGGAGTTTTGAGTTTTGAATGTTGAGTTTTGAGGTTTTGAGGTTTTGAGTTAGATTCCCCTTAGAAACTCATGTCTCCTAACACATCTAGGCGTTTGATGGAGTCAATGGTCATAAATTGATCAGAGAGGCTTTCTGCGGTGGCGGGGGTAATCCATCCCAATCGTTTCAGGACTTGAATGGTAGCGGCGCATTTAGCCCGTTTTGCTCCATCTTTAACTTTGATGGCTAACCCTAAGCCTTCCCGAATGCGACCCACGCACTGAATACCCTCTGCCCCGGATTTACTTACCACTTGGCCGCCACTTAAGCGCATCAGTTCTGTATCAAAGTAGCCATCCCCTGCGACTAGGGCGGGATGGTGGGTCATGGCGCGGACGATGCGTTCCATATCGAGGTTATTGCCGGAGGTGAGGCGGGCGTACAGGGTTGCCATCTGATAGAGGGGCATGAAGTAGGTGGGGGCTCCGCAATCGTCTTGGGCTGCAATCAGTTCGGCTCCGGGCATTTGCAGCAATTCCGCCACCTGTTGCACAATTAACTGTTGGAGGGGGTGCTTCCGCCGTAAATAATCGTTGAGGCTCCAACCCCGATGTTTACACACCGCCAACATACCCGCGTGTTTGCCAGAGCAGTTGTGTTCCAGGGCGCTGCGTTTGCCTTCCGGGATGGGACATTGTAAATAACAGGGATCCACATCGCTTTGCCACAGCACGTTAAAGCACTGACGAGCTTGATCCACCGTCCCCCGATGGGAACTACAAATGATGGCCAAGTCCCGATCGCTCAGATTAAAACTATCCAGGGCTCCCGTGGTGGTCACAGCCAGGGCTTGAAAGGGTTTCAGCGCCGATCGGATAAAGGTTCCTGTTTCCGGATCCCCTGCTACCATCAGCGATCGTCCTCGATCGTCACAGACAACTGCTTGAACCTCATGAACAGACTCTACAATCCCTTCGCGGAGCAGTTGAACTTCTAAGGGTTGGGTGGTTTGCGATCGTTTCCCTAAATTCATAAAAACCTCAAGCCAGCAAGGCTATCTTGCCCTCAGAGCATAGCCGATTATTTTCCCCTTCGCTAGGGAACGTCAGAATAAGTTACAACACTTACGACCAGAATTTTATAATTTTGATTTTATAATTTGAATCCTATGATTTGTAGTATCGCCTACCCTTGGCAAGCTTTTCGGCTCCTTACTCGCACCCCTCGGTTGTGGGGCTATGTGATCACGCCGATCCTGCTGACGTTGGGCTTAGCCCTATTGCTCTATGGTGGGCTTTTACCTCTGGCGTGGCAAGGGGTTGGGACGTTGACCCAAAGTGCCTTGGTGCCGCTGTTAGGGTGGATTGATCGCTTACCTAACTGGCTAGAGGGGTTAGGGGCGGTGTTGACGGGGTTTGCCGTATTGCTTCGGGTGTTAGCAACGATCGTTTTGTTTTGGCTGTTGGGGTTGGTGTTAACCCAGTTATCGGTTTTGCTGGGTAGCCCGTGGTATGGGCGTTTGTCGGAGGTGTTGGAACAGGAGCGCATACCGGAGCAATTTCAACAACTGCCCCCCTCCCCTGGCTTCTGGTCAGATTTGCTTCGCGCTATCCAATTTGAAGGTAAAAAACTTTTCCTCACGGCGATCGTTTTTCTGATGGTTTTGGGGTTGCAATTTCTTCCCTTCGCTGGGCAGATTCTAGGCACAGTATTGAGTTTACTCTGGGGGGCATTATTAACCTGTGTGGACTTTTGGGATGGCCCCCTAGAACGGCGACGCTATCCATTTCGCCGTAAACTGGCTTGGATTCTGGGACAGTTTCCCGGTAACTTGACGTTTGGGCTTCTGTGTAATCTCTTGATTAGTATACCGTTAGTTAATTTAGTCACCATTCCGCTCTGTGTGGCGGCGGGTACCCTTTTAGTATGCGATCGTTTAGTGCTACAAAATCAGAAAGCTTAGGAATTTCCTAGAACGCCTATCCTGTTTGAACTCCACACCCTCCCGCGAGTAAACTGCGGGTTAATTCAGGATTAGATTAAACAACAGAGGCACAAAGCACAAAGAACACAAAGGCGTTCCTTCGGGGTTCGGTATCTTGATAGTAAAATTCCAGGTTATAAAGTCTGCATTCCTAACCCATTTCAATGGGTTTTCCTGATTAGCCCGCAATTGATTTGCGGGACTTGGGAGAGGCTTGGGGTGAGGGCTTGCAAGGTAG
>DALYGI010000024.1:0-15013 GCA_031971595.1 Prochlorotrichaceae cyanobacterium CTOTU29312 | reverse complement strand
AGGCTTAATACTTTGATGTAGGATCAGCCTTGCATTTTTCAATCTTTATTCTTTATTCTTTATTCTTTATTCTTTATTCTTTATTCTTTACTCTTTACTCTTTACTCTTTACTCTTTATTCTTTATTCTTTATTGACGATCTGAAGAAGATTGGTTTTAACCCGCTCAAATTCAATTTCGATCGCTTTTTGTAGGGATGCGGCTTGACTTAAATCTCCCGCCTTCGATTGACTTTCTAAGCGTAAACATAATTCGGCTAAATGGGTTGCCCCCAGGGTGGCGCTGCTAGATTTGAGGGTATGCACATTAAACCGAACCTCCGTCGCATTAGACTCTTCCACCCCTTGACGCATGGCCGCTAACAAATTCGGTGCATCTTCTAAAAAGGTTTCCGTCAGAAAACCAATATATTCGTCCAACTCCTCTTCAAATGCGCTTAAATTTAATTCAAGAATTGCCCGATCGATCGCGGGTTTATCAGTGGGAGCTAGTAAGGAGTCCAGTGGATTGCTGGGAGTATTAGCCATAATCTTCCTCGGAAGTTTCTGCCGGATGAAAGTAATCATAGATTTGTTTGGCTAGTTTTGCACCGATTCCTGGCACGCTAGCCAACTGTTCAGGGCTGGCCGCACGCACATAGTCTATGGAACGAAAATGAGCCAAGAGTTCTTTTTGGCGCTGTAACCCCAAGCCTGAAATTTCATCTAAGCGGGATCGGCGTAAACGATCGCTGCGGCGTTGGCGGTGAAAACTAATGGCAAAGCGGTGGGCTTCATCCCTGACCCTGCGTAATAATTGTACACCGGGCTGATCCGCAGAGGTGCAGAGGGGCTCTGATTGTCCCGGCAAAAACAGTTCTTCTCGCTTTTTGGCCAGGCTGACTAAGCGTAAATCCTCTAAGAGATTGAGGGATCGCAACACCTCCACCACGGCGGATAATTGCCCCTTGCCCCCATCAATCAACACTAAATCGGGCCAGTCATCCCCTACGTTTTGGCTAAAAACACTCGACTTCTGCCCGGATTTGTGGGGGTGTAGATCCTGTCCCTGGGCTTTTTGTTCCGCCAGGCGACGAAAACGACGACCAATCACCTCCGCCATGCTGGCAAAATCATCGGAATGTCCCATTTTGACGCGGGGATCTTTAATTTTGTAATGGCGATAATGTTGCTTGGCGGGCAATCCATCCACAAAAACCACCTGAGACGCAACAGCATCGGAGCCTTGAATGTGGGAAATATCGTAGCCTTCGATGCGCTGGGGCAATTCCGGTAGATCTAATAATTCCGCTAAATCCTGTAAGGATTGGTGACAGCGATCGGCTACCCGTTGGGTACGGGCCAATTCTAACTCGGCATTGCGCTCCACCATGGCAATTAAATCCGCTTTGATTTGGCGTTGGGGGGTAATAATTTCGACTTTTCGCCCCCGACGATCGCTGAGGAATTGCTCTAGCATCTCCTGCTCTGGTAGATCATGTTGAACTAGAATTTCTGAGGGAATTTCTACCCCATCCAGTTGTTGATAATGTTCCTCTAAAACCCGCTGAAGAATATCACCAGCAGGGGCAGCCTGGGCATCAGCAAAAAAGCCTAAACGCCCCAGTAATTTACCCGCTCGAATTTGAAAGAGTTGAATACAGGCATGATCACTATCCGCAGCCAGGGCGATCGCATCCCGTGACACCGTATCGTCAGGTAAGGATACTTTTTGATCTGCCCCTAGGGAACCCAAACCCTTAATTTGATCTCGAAATTTTGCCGCTAACTCAAAGTTTAAGTCCTCGGCGGCTTTTTCCATTTGCTGCTTTAACATCTCCTCAAGTTCCTGGGTTCTGCCTTGAAAAATCATGGCAATTTTACGCAGGGTTTGGCGATAGTCTTCGGGAGAAATTAAACCTTGGCACACTCCCGGACAGCGGCCAATATCGTAATTCAAACAAGGACGATCCTTAAACAGGGGTTGGCGACGCTGGCGCAGGGGGAAAACTCGTTTAACTAAATTGAGGGTATAGCGCAATAAGCCGGTATCCACATAGGGGCCGTAATAGCGATCGGCCTTATGGGTGAGTAGACGTTTGCGCGTGATAAAAATCCGAGGATAGTCTTCAGACCAGGTAATACAAAGATAGGGATATTTCTTATCATCTTTGAGTAAGATATTAAAGTGAGGTTGATGCCGTTTAATCAGGCTATCCTCTAGGGCTAACGCTTCCGATTCCGTATCCGTCACAATACATTCAATATCCACCACCTGTTTAACCATCAGGGCAATACGAGGGGTGAGATGATGATCTTGGCGAAAATAGGAACGAACCCGCGATCGGAGCTTTTTAGATTTCCCGATATACAGAATCGAATCTTCCCTATCTCGCATTAAATACACCCCTGGCTCTAGGGGTAATTCCTTTAAGCGATGCTCCAAACGATCGGGATCTTCACAAAGCGGTTTCATAGCGGGCAGAATGATCCAGGCTAAGATCCTGATTACAAATGGTTTTTGCTCGGATAGAAGTTAGAATCTAGAACCTAGAATCTAGAGCTTAAAATCTAGAGCTTAGAATCTAGAGTTTAGGTTACCAACAACGATCGAATTTGTTCCACAAAGGCATCTTGATCCACCACGGGCTTAGAAATATAATCATCTGCCCCACTTTGGGATAAAAAGTTCTCCCGATCGCCCTGCATGGCATGGGCAGTTACGAGAATAATCGGTAATTTTGCCGTACTTGGATTTGACTTTAACAGGCGCGTAATTTGAATGCCATCCACAGATTGACCTTCGTAGGTGCTATGGGTCAAAGAGACATCCATGAGAATGAGATCAATTTGTTTTTTTTCCGCCAGTTCAATCACTTCTTCCGCATTTTCGGTATGGGCTACATCCCATTTTCCACGCTTGACTAGAATTTTTGTAAACACCAATATATTGGCTGGATCATCTTCCACAATTAAAATTTTAGCCATAATTATTTCCCTCTGTTCGGGTCACCCATGGTTCGTTTGGTTCGTTAACTTTCAACATTCAGAATCAGCCTTAAAGAGTAGCATTGAGCCGCATATAGTCGCAACTCACAGGCCAGTCTACCGCTTCTGGTCTATAGATTACCACTGAATTGGAGCGAGTTTTCAGCATCCGGCTGGATCTGGCGATAGGTTTGCTGATATTGGCGCAGTAATTGATTGCGCTCTGGCATGGCAAAGGTTTGACTCGGAACCTGGTTCAGCCAATAGAGGGCAACTAACCAATTTCGCTGGATCGATCGCCAGTCGTCTGGAGAGTGGGGGGGCGGCTGGGCTTCCAGGAGCAGGGTGGCTTCGGCGGCTAGGCGTTTGGCTTGGCTTAAATAGGTCTGTCCTGCTTGCTCAATCTCGTGGCGGTTTTGGAGTTGCTGATGACGATCGTTCAGAATCTGAAGTTGGGCGCGGGCCCGTTGATAAAATACACCAGCCAAGGGCGAAAATTCCCCCAACTGGGCGATCGTTTCTTCCATCTCTTGCAGTACGGTTTCCATCTCCTTGAGATTGCGGGGTTGAGTCGCGGCCAAACGATCGAGTTCAGGCTGAAGTTCAGCCCAGAGGCGGGCCTGCCGAGGAATAAACCAAGTGCCGATATACAAATACAGGCCGATCGCCACGGCGAACAGTCCTAAAATAGAACGGGCTAACCACTGCTGCGATCCCACCGTTCCCAGTTCAGCGGTGATTTCGAGGAATTGCGGTAACGAAGATCGAGGAGGTGACGGCGAGGTTGACTGAGGGACTGCCCCAGAAGCCAGAGACTCAACCACTTCCTTAAATCCCCCCCTGGCTGGCCGCAGAGGACGCACCATCCAACGCGCAAATCTCTGGTTTTCTCTGGTGGATTCCAGTGAGGATTCCCCTGCGGATCCCTTAGTTAATTCCTTAGGCGATCCCTGTGCTGAATCTTGGCTTGAACCCTGAAGATCAAGGGGTGAATTATTCGGGGAATTAACGGACTGGGAATTCCGAACCTGAGCCAGGGGAATACTGGCCTTCCAGGACGGATAGCGTTTCCCATTCACCCGGCCATAGATTAAAATCTGGCTCGTACCAGAGGACTCTAGCGGATGATGCTTTAACAAGGTCTCCACCTGGGACACCCATTCTTTACGGGAGGAAACCCCCGCCCCTTCTAACAGTAAATGTAAGGTTCGATCGCTGTGACGAACCCTTAAGCTCAGACCTCGCTTCTGAGTAGATTGCTGTAGCTCAATTAAAAAAGGTTTCCAAACTTGAAGGGGAGAGGGGGAAACATTAGCCATGCCCTTAGCTCCTAGCCTTTTAAGCCACTGCTGCTATCAGTGGGAATGATATAGCGTTGTAGAAAGAGAAACAAGACTAAAACCGGCACGATCGAAAGGACGGAGCCCGCCGCAACCAGTCGCCAATCTAAGGAAAAACTACTGGCCAATCCCGCCACCCCCAAGGGCAAGGTATAGCGTTCAGGACGATCGAGAATGATCAGGGGCCAGAGAAAATCCCCCCAGGTGCCAATAAACACAAAAATCGCCAGGGTAATAGTTGCGGGACGAATGGCAGGCAACATCACATTCCACCAAATCCCCAGTTCCGAGCAACCATCCAAGCGGGCCGCATCTTCCAACTCTTGGGGAACCCCCTGAAACGCTTGCCGCAGTAAAAAAATCCCAAAGGCCGAGGTTAAACTAGGTAACACGATGCCCACATAGGTGTTCCGTAGCCCTAGCTGTACCGTGAGAATGTAGAGGGGAATCATCACAATCTGAAAAGGGATCATGATGGTGGCAATAATCAAAGAAAAGAGCAGATCTTTCCCTGGAAATTGGGCGCGAGCTAAAGGATAAGCCGCCAAAGCACAGAATAAAATATTACACGTAACCGCCAACGTTGCCACCAAAATGCTATTCCAGAAATAGCGCCCAAAAGGGTTTTCTCGCCAGACGGTGATGAAGTTTTCTAGGGTTGGAGATTGGGGAAAAAATTGGGGAGGAAACGCAAAAACATTCTCACTAGCAGACTTAAACGCCGTGGTCGTTAACCAGAGCAAAGGCAACAACATCACGATCGCCACGATCGCTAGCAGACTGTAAATCGCTAGGGAACTAAGGAGTGGACGAGGGGATGGTTTCATGGGCGGGAAGTCGGAAGTCAGAAGTGGGAAGTGGAAAGTGGGAAGTGGAAAGTGGGAAGTGGAAAGTGGGAAGTCAGAAGTGGAAAGTGGGAACTCGGAAGTCAGAAGTTGAAAGTGGGAAATGGGAAATGGGAACTCAGAACTCGGATAATTTCTTAGGATCGTGAATTAAATAAACCGGAAAGACACAGAGAACACAAAGGAATTCCTTAACTTAAAACTAATTCCTAATTCCTATTCCCTATTCTCTATTCCCTATTCCCCATTCCCTACCCCCTATTCCCTACTGCTCAAAAGGAACATCTACAAAGCCTAATTCAAACAGTTGTTGATAGGCCTGTTGGCCTAGGTCGCTGGTGGGGTTTTGGCTGCGGATGACTTGAATCAGCAAGGGGACGGATAATTCTGGTTGGTTTTGAGCGCGATGGACGAGGGCTAATTGAAAAGTCGCCTCATCTCGCAGTTGGGCAGTTTCGATCGCTCGTTGGCGTAGGCTTTCGGAAATTGTTGTGTTAATCCCTACAAATACGGAGGTCAATTCTTGGTAAAAATTAGACAACTGATTGAAAACCTGCCGTGCATTCTGGAGTTTTTGCTGGGCTAAGGGATAATTTTGGTTCGCCACAGCACTGAGGGCTTCCTCAATCAGACGATTTCCCCCTTGAATGCTTAAAATGCTGCTGTCCTGGGTTAAGGGACGATAATCCGTAGGTTCCTCTAAGGATGGGGCTTGTGCCTGCACGGGCGACCAGGCACCCAAGGCAATGGTACTCAACACCAACAGACCAGACAGTTTGGGGAGTAGAGACAGACTCTTGCTCCAAAAGGTACAACCAAAAGCCATAGCAGGTATCCGCAGAAAGTAAAAGAGAATTAAAGCAAAAGTAGACTGTAGCCATCTTACCCTACAGGGGAAGGACGATCGCTTCTTAGATCGCTTCCCGTTCCAGACTCCCGATCCCCGCTTCCCGTTCCAAATGCCAGGATCCAGATTCCAAATTCCCGCTAACTAACCCACAGAATACCAGGACACGGAGAGATTAGGGTCGCTGTAACCGATCACGATCGCGCTAAAAGGGTTGGCTTGGTGGGCTTGGTATAAGGTCTGGGCATCCCGGTAGTTGAGGCGAATACATCCGGCGGACAGGTGAGATCCGGTGGTTTGATAGGTGGGAATCAATCCAGCGGCTGTTTTCTGTAGCCAATTGAGTCCGGATCTCTTCAAACCGTTCTGTGTTGTAGGAACGCCAAGTTTCTATCTCTGCCGCAGGGCTTCTGCGTCCAGTGAGGATTATTGTGGATCCTATGGCTGTGGACAATGTGCCCAATAAAAACGATCGTCTATGCATTCTGGGTCTCCTCAGAATTAATGAGCAGGATAAATTCCTGAGTATGGGCAGCGCCAAACCCCCATGAGCAGACCTAAGCGATCGTCCTAGGATTCAAAGAGGACGGTCACAGGTCAGCCCCAGGCCGCTACGAATCGCTATGGATTACTATTAGGTTGCCGCCACAACAGACAGCACAGGCCGGAACGACTGCTCTGCCATTGGTCTTCTATGATAAGAAAAGCAACGAGCTTGTTTCTATAACTCCTGAGGTTGAGGATCCAAATCCGCAAGATTAGGAATAATCTCCAGTTTCCTAGGCTGCTTTACGGGGTTATCCGATCGGGATAGGATCTAACCAGCAAAATTCTGGAAAAGAAATGCCTCCAGTACCCAGCCCTACCCACTCCCCAGCCCGATCGGTCTATGAAACGATCGTTGCCAATATTGAAACGGTGATTAAGGGGCAACGGCCCGCCCTGCGTCGGTTGTTAGCGGCCTTTGCCAGCGGTGGCCATGTGTTGTTAGAAGACTATCCAGGGACGGGAAAAACGACCCTAGCCAAAGCCCTAGCCCGCTCCGTCGAAGCGTCCTTTAAGCGCATCCAATTTACGCCAGACTTGCTGCCCTCAGATATTTTAGGGGTTTCGATTTTTGATCAAAACGATCGCTCCTTCCGGTTCCACGAAGGGCCAATTTTTGCCCATATTGTCTTAGCGGATGAAATTAACCGAGCTTCCCCCCGTACCCAGTCCGCTCTGTTGGAAGCGATGGCGGAAAATCAGGTGAGCATTGACGGTCAACTGCGCCCCCTGCCCGACCTATTTTTTGTGATTGCCACTCAAAATCCGGTGGAGTCCAGAGGCACTTACCCCCTGCCCGAAGCCCAGATGGATCGGTTTGCTTTGCAATTTAGTTTGGGTTACTTAGCGCCAGAGGATGAAGTTGATCTGTTATCGGCTCAGTTACAACAACACCCGATCCAAAACCTCAAACCCTGCGTTTCCCTAGACTCCATTCTGGATTTGCGGAGGGCAGTGCAACAGGTGAGAATTAGCGCCGAAGTATTGCGGTATTTAGTGGAGTTAGTCAACCAAACCCGATCGTTTCCGGGGGTACAACTGGGGGCCAGTCCCCGTGCCTCCTTGAGTTTAATGAAAATTGCTCAAGCCCTCGCCTTTTTTGACGGCTACGACTTTGTAACGCCAGATCACGTCCAAGAAATTGCCAGCCCAGTACTCGCCCATCGCCTCTCCCTCGATCCCCAAGCGCGGTTTGCCGGGGAAACATCGGAAGGCATTGTTCAGCAAATTCTCAAAAGTGTGCCAGTTCCCCATTGATGAGTAACCAGTGGTACAATTAAACTAGGAATAGCTTCATCAAGATTCAGCTATAGTAAAGTAGTTAACCCCAAAGGTTAAGAAAAATAACAAAGCTGCTATAGTGGATATAGTCTTTAAGTCATCCAAGGAAGCCAAGCTGTATAACACTCAAAAGAGTTTGATTAAAAAGTTTGGTCTTGAACAAGCAACACGCATTCGTCGGCGCTTAGATCAGCTTCGTAATGCTGAAGTTCTGGAAGATCTTCGCAAAGCTCCAGGACGGTGCCATGAGCTAACGAAAAATCGGGCGGGACAACTTTCCCTAGACCTGGAACATCCCTACCGTCTGATTTTTAAACCTGCTAATGCCCCCATTCCTTGTAAGCCTGATGGTGGCTTGGATTGGTCAAAAATCACCGCTGTCGAGATCTTGGAGGTGTTTGATACCCATGACTAGCACAATTCAAAACCAATATTATCCTGACGTTGTTTCTTGCCCCGGAGAGATTCTCGCAGAAACGTTGGAGGAACGGAACATGACCCAAAGCGAGCTATCACTCCGCATGGGTCGCCCCGAAAAAACCATCAGTGAGATTATTAATGGTAAATCAGCCATTACCCCGGAAACTGCTTTACAGTTAGAACGAGTTTTAGACATTCCTGCCAGATTTTGGAATAACTGTGAGCAACACTATCGAGACTCTCTAGCTCGAAAACAACAACAGGGGTATTTATCAACTCAACTCGATTGGTCTAAGCAATTTCCCTATGCTGAAATGTCCAAATTGGGATGGGTCAAAAAAACTCGTAAACCAGAAGATCGCCTAGACGCTTTGCTAAGTTTTTTCAGTGTAGTTTCCCCTGAACAATATCAGTCTTTTTGGCAAAATCAGGCTTTAGCTTTTCGTAAATCTAATGCTTTTGATAGTAACTGGAATGCTACTAATGCCTGGCTACGTCAGGGAGAACTTCAAGTTGCCAATATTCAAACGGCTCCTTACCAAGCAGACCTATTTAAGAAAAGTCTGCACGATATTCGATCGCTAACCATTCATCCGATCGAATCATCCATTCAGGCGTTGGTGAATCAATGTGCCAAGGCAGGGGTCGCCATCGTTTTTGTGCCAACTATCAAGGGAGTTCATGCTAGCGGGGTAATGCGCTGGCTAACTCCAGAAAAAGCACTCATTCAAATGAGCTTGAGGTATAAGCGAGATGATCATTTCTGGTTTACCTTTTTTCACGAAGCTCGTCATGTTCTCCAGGAAAAAAAGAAACAAACTTTTATTGATGTTCAAGACATCCAAGATTATAACTCCCAAGATGAACTAGAGCAGGATGCTAGTAAGTTTGCTGCTGATTTCCTTATTTCTCCATCAGAGTTCAAAGCCTTTTGTCAAAAACATCGATTTGATGAACAGACAATTTTAGACTTTGCCGATCGCTTAAGGATTTCTCCTGGAATTGTCGCAGGTCGCCTACAGCGTGAAAAAATTTTAGAACATTACCAATGCAAATCTCTATTCAAAAAAATAGATTGGGATGTGTTAAGGCTACAACTTAGGACGTATTGAAGAGATTTCAATTTTCTTTAACGTTTGTTAATGGTCAAACATTACAAGTTAATATCAAGTCTCTGATTGAATCATATCTTGGAGAACAAGATCTAACTTCAGCACGAATTGATCCTGATTGGGGCTGTTTGGAGTTTTGCGATGGTGCTGTCACAAGCTCACGCAAATAGATACGGAACGCTTTCATACAATGAATCCTAACGATCGTTGTGTAAACTCCCATTCCCCATTCCCTATTCCCTAACCCCTATTCCCTACTCCCCCCGATCGTTTCAGCGATGCTTAAACCCGATAGAAATCCCTGTTGTACGGACAGATGGGGAGAAACGGGGATCTGGTCTTGAGTTGCAAAGGCATCGCCTCCTAAAATGAGGTTGGGCTGAAGAATGCAGCAGGGCCGATCGTTTTGGGCGTAGTATTGGGCGGGTTGACTGTAGCGCCAGCGGTGGAGTTGTTGGGTTAAGAGGGCATCCGCAGAAGGATCGGGGAGGTTTAACGAGGGGTTCGCTACCTGAATCAAGGTTTCGAAAATGGAGCGATCGTCTTTGTCCCAATGGTGCTGACTAAAGGCTGGGGAGGCTTGCAGGGTTACGGCATAGCCCTGGGGGGAAATACCACTGCGGTAATGGCAACGGAGTGCTTGAAGTTCTTCCGGCAGGTCGGGATCCCGTCCGGCGATCAAGCCTGTGGGGGGAAGTTGGCTAGGGGTAAGGAGCAGGAGGAGGGCGGTGAGACAGGGATGATAGTGAACGGCTTGGAGGGGTTTCAGTTGGTCTGGGGAAAGGGTAATACCGGACTGGTTCAAGAGTTCCAGGGTTTGGGGGACGGGACAGGTGAGGATCAGGTGGGTAGACTGCCAGGGAAGGCTGACGGTGGATCCGGTTGCAGTCTGGGCGATCATTGTCCAGGACTGGGTTTCGGGCTGCCAGTGCAGTTGGGTGATCCGCGTTTTCAGGTGCAGGGTTAAGCCGTGGCTCAGGGCTTGGGTAAAGCTGCGGAGGCTGGCGGTGCCGGTGTAGAAGGGTTGGGAGGAGGTTAGAGATTGAGGGGATTCTGGCACTTCCGATCGGATTAACCCCTGCTCTACCCAGCGATCCACTTGAGTTTGAAAGCGACGATCGCTGACTTGAAACTGTAAGGCTCCATAGTCCGCCGTGCCGATCACCTGGGGATCCGATTCCCAGCGCAAACGCCGCGAGGCCAGTCGCCCCCCAATGCCCTGGCCTTTGTCCACGACGGTAACGGCTATTCCCTGAGATCGGAGCGCGAGGGCAGCGGTGAGACCCGTGATCCCACCCCCCACGATCGTGCAGTGAGTCTGGTCTGAATGCTGGTCTGAAGTCTGGTCTACCATCTGCATCTAAATCTACAATCTAGACCTGATTACGGGGCGGAGTGCGCGGCCCGTGGTAAAAGCCTTGGATAAATTGCTGTAATCCCCAAATGGCAAGGGCTCCCAGTAAAATTCCTCCCGTGGCCAACAGGGGGAGTATGGCGGGTAGATTGGAGCTAAAAACCCAGAGTAGGGGCAAACTCGCGGCACTAACCACGCCGATCCCTAGGCTGAGACGTTGGAGTTGCTCAAAGCGTTTGAGGGCTCCGCGACAACTGGCACAGTGTTGGGTGTGGGAGTGATACCGATCCAGGAGTTCGGAGTCAGACAGGGCAGGAGGTAGGGGCTGATCCGTGAGGGGACTGTGGCAGTATTGCCCTTGCCAGTGGTGAAAGGCTTGGACAAACCGATCGGCGGCGGTGGGCAGATAAAACGCTTGGGCAAAACGGGGACTACCGCCAGCCTTGGCAAGGGATCGCTCTTGGAAATGCAGAAAAATTTGATCGTCTTCCAGGACTCGGTTTTGACCCCGATGGCCATACCACTGGGGGGTGAGCTTCATAATCCGCCCTGGTAAAGCGCTGGAAAATTTGAAGGGAAAACGGGCAAAAAGGCGGCACTGACCTTTACGGATGGGGGTGGCATAAACCACGGTTAGGGTGCGCCCAAACTGCTTGGAGGTCAGGTCATGTACCATCAAGTTTGGGGCAATAAAATAGGTATCCTGGGAGCCCAACGTACCCTTGCGGGGGCCTTCCGCCCAAAATCCGATAAAGCCTTGACGATCGCTCTGTATAATCTCTAACTCCACCGGGGCGGCATTTTTGCGGTTCCCCACGGTTTTATGATGGGTGAAGGGAATATGGCTAGAGTCTAAAACGTTTTCCAACAGGGTAAAGGCATCGTAGGGCAAGTCTCGAAAGGTATTCAGACAAACCCAACCCTGGGGATCTGCTTCTAATGCGTCAATGCGGGACACGGGAACGGTGGCGGCCCGCTCTGGGGTGCCGGGATAAATAAAGAGTAAGTCCTGGACGACGGTGGTGGGAAACGATCGCACACAGGATCGGGGGGAATTTTGGGCGGTGGCGGCTTGAGCTTCCGAGGCTTGGGGAATGACTTCACACTGACCCGTTCCCGAAAAAGCCCAACCGTGATAGGGACACTCTAATAAACCCGCTTCATTAATCCGTCCCTCACTGAGGGGAACTAGGCGGTGAGGACACTCATCCCGAAACGATCGCCACTGCTGCCCAGTCCGATCCCACCAGATGACTAAATCCTGATCAAGTAAGGTGAATCGGTAGGGCTTCTGGGGATCGAGATCCGCCACATAGACCACCGGGTACCAAGCTTCCAGAACATCAAAGCGATCGGGGTTGTCGCCACCGGGCAAGGCCGCAGCAACCGGAACACTGGGGGCAGAGGAAGGAGCGGACAAGGAAGCGATAGCCATACCGACTCAGGTTTGAGATAAAGCGTGTTAATAAAGCGTCAAAAAGATTAGAGCAGTTGCAGCAGAGCATAAGCCGCGATCGTCACCAGTCCAAGGCCCAGAAGCGTTTGAGGGCTAAAACGATCGGCGGGGGTCATTTCTTCAACCTTAACCGCTACCTTTACTAAATCTTGCTGTAATAGGCGTTGCTGTAACAGGCTTTGGTAGGACTGACGGGAGTAAGAGCGCATATCGTCTCCAGGTAAAGGTGAGTTTTGTTAAAAATCTTAGAGACATTGTAACAATATCTTTACAAAACGACAAGACTCTAGACTGGGAAGCGGGGAAATCCCCCAAAGCCCCTATTTTTCAAGGCTTCTTAAATCCTGGGAGGGGTTTTATCCAGGGGAACGATCGGGCGGGACGGGAAAACTGATGAGAAAGTTGATGAGAAGATTGTAAATTTTTATAACAAATACCTTTACAATTAAAAAGAAAATCGATCCGAGTTCTCACCACTCACCATCCAGGAGACCGCCGTGGCCCTATACGCAGAACTGCACCGTCACCTTGGGGGATCCGTTGTTCCCCGTATCCTCTGGCGTTATCTGCACCGCAGCGAATCTGAGCTTGCGGAGCGCTTTCCCGAATACGATCGCTTTGAAGCTTTTTATACCCAGCCCCGCAACACCCTAGACGAATACTTAGAACTGCATACCCTGGTGGAAAGTGTGCAGAGTGCCCAGGCTTTGCCCTACTTTATTCGTCGCTTAGTGCGGGGGGCTTACACCTTTGAAAACTTGGCCTATTTGGAACTTCGCTATACCCCCTATCTCCGCACAGACGATCGTTTGACCGAACCGGAACGCATTGAGCAAATGCGCGAGATTGTGTCCATTGTGGGGGAATCTAGCCAATTAGAGGATTACCCCATTATCACCAAACAAATCCTCTGTATGCACTCCCGGTTACCCTACGCCGTCAACCGAGCGATCGTAGATTTAGCCTTAGAATTTCCCCAATATGTATGTGCTATCGATTTAGCTGGGGGAGACTCTCACTATAACGATCGTTTAGATGAATTCGTAAGTCTGTATGCCTACGCCGTTCAGCGGGGGATTCGCACCACCGGGCACGTTTATGAAACCAGAGAAGGGTGTTATCCTGAACTATTGCCCTATTTAAATCGCATTGGCCACGGTATTCAAATTCCCCTGCAATATCCTGAATTGCTGCCAGAATTAGCCCAGCGCCATCAATGTTTAGAAGTGTGTCCCACCACTTACCTCAAAACAGGAACCCTCTCCGATATTCGTCAACTGCGAACCGTATTCGATCGGTGTTTTGAAGCAGGGGTTGATATTGCAATCTGCACAGACAACGCAGGATTACACAATGTCCGCTTACCCTTTGAATACGAAAACCTATTGACCTACGATATTATTGATTTTGAGCAATTAAAAGCCTGCCAAACCGCTGCCTTTAACCATGCCTTTGCCTGGCCCCACGAAGAGCAGCCTGTGGCATTGCTGAATAATCTACTTCAGCCCGTTTTGTAGGGAATAGGGAACAGGTTATAGGGAATAGGGAATAGGGTTGAGTTTTGAGTTTTGAGTTTTGAGTTTTGAGTTTTGAGTTTTGAATTGAGGGGGTTAGGAATTTAATCCTTTTCTGGTTCAAGGTTCAAGAAAAGGCACAAAGAACACAAAGGCATTCCTGCGGGGCTTCTGTGTCTTTGTAGTGAAATTCTAGGTTATAAAGTCCGCATTCCTAAAATCTGTCCCCTATTACCCATTCCCTATCCCCTATTACCTAATCCCTATTCCCTATTCCCTATCGAAGATGATAAACTCCTTACAGGATCTACGTCTCATTTTTAAGGATACGTTTTTAAACGATCGTCCTTGTATAGAACTTCCTATCTTAAACACTGAAGAAACTGCCTTTGCCATAGAAATCGAAGTTCATGAGATTGAAACAAGTTGGAATCTTGCCCATAAATTGCTTGATCAGACTGGACGCTATCCGATCGTTTCTACCTGCTGGCAATTTGAGAATTCCTTTTCTAAAAGAGTCCAGAATGAGGATTTTTTCTCTCGTTTCTATTTCCAAGAAATGGATCAGGAAGCCGATCTTTCCCCCCGATCGCTCATCCAAGCAAGTGAATCAGTAAATGTAGAGTGTTTTCTAGACTTATTAAAAAACAAGCAGGTAGAATACGATCGTTGGGAGGATATTATTCAAACGGAAATCCAACAAACAGCATTTGAGTATGGATCGGTTCCTTCCTTAGCAGAAATTACCGATCTGCTCCTCGAAAGTGGCTCGGTATCTAACCGTTTAGAACTCAATCGGTGGTTATGGTCTTGGGAGTTAGCCCATTATGCCCCCCGCCCCCTAGAAGGAGAGCGTTTTGAATGGTTTGAACCTGACAATGCCGTACTCCTCCTGCTGCCCACTGCCTCCTCCTGGGAAACCCTAGCCTATCTCCATTGGTATGGCCCTTATGAAGGTGCAAAATATTACATCGCCCTCGGAAAATCTTGGGAACAGCGATTTGGTGCTACCTTGGTTGCCCACTATGGCACAATTTTACAGTGCATCGTATCCCGCCCCCCTCAAACCCCTGACATAGCCTTAGCCCTTGCCGTAGAGCAAGACTTAGTAGCTCCCTGTACCCTCGCTTTGCCCGGTGTCTCCCTACGCCACTATGCCCAGGGTTTACTCAACAACGATCGTTGGTTTCTTCACGAAAGACCCTAATCCCTAACCCCTATTCCCTAACCCCTAACCCCTATTCCCTAACCCCTACCCCCTACCCCTATTCCCTACCCCCTATTCCCTATTCCCTATTCCCTATTCCCTATTCCCTATTCCCTATTCCCTAT